>DASSFG010000641.1:0-4705 GCA_035694685.1 Pirellulales bacterium | reverse complement strand
CCCGTGTCCTCTGCTTGGCCCGGTACGGCGAAAACAAAAAAAGTCGCCCGTGTTGTTGATCGCGGGCATCGCCGCCTGCGGCCTGGCAGTAGTGATGTCGTTCGCCGCTGTGATCGTCTGGGGCATCTATTCGAGTGCATCGTCGCTCGTCGCCTCGGCGCGATCCCCATCGGCGGCTTCGCCCAAGTCGCAGCCCGTGGTCTTATCGGGCGCCTATTACCCATCGCCGGCCGGCCCAAATTCAGGCACGGCGATGCCGGTTCTGTCGAACGCCGGCGGCCCGCCTGGCTCGTCTTCTGCCGAACAGGTGATCCAAAACCTGCTTGCCAAGATGAACCAGCTCAACGGCCTATTGTCACAGGTGGTCGACGGCCCTTCAGCCGATCGGGTGCGGGACCAGGTGGTCGCGACGTTCCAGGAGTATATGGCGCTGGCGGAACAGTTGATCGTCGTCACGCGACACATTAGCCGCGAAGAAGACCGGCGTTTGGAATCGCTTTACATGTCGCAGCTCAACAGCGGGCTGGCGCAACTGAACAATCATGGCGAGCGCCTCCGCGCGCTCGGCCATCAGCTCCGCATGGAGGAGTTTCACCGTCAGATGGACTCCTTGCACGCTCGCCACCGCGACCGGGCCCGCGCCGCGCAGGGCCCCTCGAATCAACCGCCGCAAACCTCCTACCAGCCTCCTACCTACCAGCCTCCTACCTTCCAGCCTCCCACCTTCCAACCGCCCTCCATTCCCCGGCGGACCCCCGGCATGCGTCCTCCCACGATGCCTCCTCGTCGCTTCGGACGCTAGCGACCGTGATCGACCGACGTCGGGGCTGTTTCGTTCTCCAGTCGCGCAGGGACGGCAGAGTTTAGTCGTGGGCGCCATCCCACGGAACGGAACGTCAACGCTCAGCGCAGCCGCGTCGCGGCGACACGAGCCTTTGGAGTGCGGCGATTTATCGCCGCTTTTGTCGGTCGCGGAGCGACCTTTTTTTCGTCGTGCCGGTTCTTGGTCGCCGGCCGATGCATCAAAAGAAAGCGGCTCCGCCGCAAGCCAGAGCGGCGATAAATCGCCGCACTCCAAAGGGTTGCGACCCCTTCGGTGCGCTGTCGTTCTCCATCCAATTTGCATTTTGCATTTTGCATTCGTCCCTTTGCCCTTTGCCCTTTGCCTTTGCCCTTTGCCTTCTGCCTTTTCCGCTACTCCTTCGGCACTCGTGGCCGGCGCCAATCGTCGAACGCCGCCGAGCCGGGCTCGGTGGTGACAAGTACCCGGTCCTCGACGGGATCGAACGCTCGAAACACGCCCAGCGGCGACAGCTCATCAAAAGTTAAACCGCTGAGCAGCTCGATCACGCGCACCAGCGTGTCCGGCAGTCGATCCGGCTGGTTAAAAAAATCGTCGGTCTCGCGCGTGCCGACGAAGACGCTCGTCACCCGGCAAGAGCCCGGAAAGCGCTTCACGATCGCCGCCACCGTACGCGGCTCGAGCGAGAAAACCCATCCATCGCGTTGCCGTCCCACATCGACCTGGCACGGGCACGTTTCCTCGATCCGTTCCGGCACCCTCTCCCCCGATTCCCGCGGCGTGCTCAATTGCGGTTCCACACCCTGGCTCCTAATCCAATTTGACTTTCCCCTTCCCCTTTCCACTTTCCACTCTTCACTTTCCCCTTCTGCCTTCTGCCTTCTGCCTCGTCCCTACTCCCTACTCCCTACCCCCTACTCCCTCGTCCCTCGTCACTCGTCAATCGTCACTCGTCACTCTCCTCAGTGCCTGATCTCCGGCCAGCGGCTCCACTCCTCCAGATATTGACTGAGCGAGACCTTGCCGCAGTTCGCCTCGCCGCGGCGGAGAGAAACGTGCAGCACGAGCCGTCGGCCGCCGTCGGTGATATGGCCGATGTTCTCGATCGTCCGCAGGCGATAGAGATCGGGGCGTGGAATGACGAGGAAATCGCGCCACAGTCCTTCGCGATAGAAGGCGAGCACGTAGTACAGTTCGGGGTGGTGTGGCCGCTGCAACTGGGCCATCGAGAGGTTGAACGCGCCGGCCAGCATCTTTTTGCCGCGCGCCAGCGAGGCTTTGACTTGCACGCGTGCCAGTTCGCCCGACGTCTCATCGACCACGTACAGATCGTCTCCACGATCGACCTCCGGCACCGCCACGTTGTATCCACGTTTCAAAAACTGCGCCGCCACCGCCATCTGCCCGCTGCGTCCCGTGAATGGATTTTGCCTGGAGGACATATTTTGGAGTGCGGCGATTCATCGCCGCTTTGGCTTGTCGCGCCGCGACTTTCTTTACTGGTCTCAGTTCTTAGGACTTAGTTCTTAGGACTTAGGTCTTAGGTTTCATTTTGCATTTTGCATTTTGCATTTTGCATTTCCCTCTGCCTGTGGAAAAGGGCAAGGCTCATGGCGGGTATGCCCGCCGCTCGGCTTCCTAGCGCACCAATTTCAATTTGCAATTTGCAATTTTCAACGGCTTCGGCGCCCAGGTGGCGGGCAATCAGCGCCAGTCGACGAGTATCGCCGCCTTTCATCGCCGGAGCAATTGAACAACCACGCCACGCGGTTTGCAGAGTCCGGGCCTGCGACGCGCGTCTCTCCGGAATCGGCCGTAAGATTGCTTGATGGAAAAACTTTTTGCTTTCCGCACCCGGCACCGCTAAACTGATTGTCCGCTCCACCATCCGTCGTGTGGATGGGCCGTCCAACTCGAGACAGTTTTTTAATGCGGGGGCAATGTGGCCGTCGTCATCTCGAATCCGCCCGAACAAGGCCAGCTCGTCACCGTGCGACAGCGGAGGTTCGTCGTTACCGACGTCGCCAAAAGCAGCTTGCCTGCCAAGCCGCTCCCGAATGTCCACGGCATTCAGCATCTGATCTCGTTGGCATCGGTCGAAGACGACGCGCTGGGCGAAGAGTTGCAGGTGATCTGGGAGCTGGAAGCCGGCGCGCGGGTCGAAGAGCGAGTCGCCTTGCCGGAGCCGACCGGCCTCGACGATCCTGAGCGGCTCGATGCTTTCCTAGACGCCGTCCGCTGGGGCGCGGCCTCCACCGCCGACGTGAAGTCGGTGCAGGCGCCGTTTCGCTCGGGCATCGAAATCGAAGATTACCAGCTCGATCCCGTCGTGCGCGCCATTCAAATGCCCAGGGTCAACCTGCTGGTGGCCGACGACGTGGGCCTCGGCAAAACGATCGAGGCGGGCATGGTCGCCCTGGAACTGATCGTCCGGCACCGCGCCCGCCGCGTGCTGGTGGTTTGCCCGGCCGCCTTACAGATTCAATGGCAGGAGCAGATGCGCGACAAGTTCGGCCTCGACTTCCGTATCGTCGATACCACGCTCATGCGCGAGCTGCGTCGCAAGCGCGGCATCCACGTGAATCCTTGGGCGCACTTTCCGCGGCTGATTACGTCGATTGACTTTTTGAAGCGCGAGCGGCCGCTACGGCTGTTCCGTGAGACGCTGCCGGCTGAGGGCGAGTCGATCTACCCCCGCCGCTACGACGTATTGATTGTGGACGAAGCACATAACTGTGCCCCGTCGGGCAGAGGCAAGTACGCCACCGATTCGCTCCGCACGCAGGCCCTGCGCGACCTCGTGCCGCACTTCGAGCACAAGCTCTTTCTCACCGCCACGCCGCACAATGGCTATATCGAAAGCTTCTCGGCGCTGCTGGAACTGCTCGACGACCAGCGTTTCGCCCGCGGCACGTTGCCCGACCGCAAGCAGCTCGGCGCGGTCATGGTGCGGCGGCTGAAGTCGGAGCTAAAGAAGTACGACGGCACGCCGCGGTTTCCGCTGCGCGACCTAAAACCGCTGGAAGTGCCCTACACCGCCGATGAAAAAGCGGTTCACGCCCTGCTCCGACAATATGCCAAACTGCGTCTGACCGGTTGCGCCGATCAGGCGGAAAAGTTTGCCAGCGAGTTCGTCCTGATGACGCTCAAGAAGCGGCTTTTTTCCAGTCCGGCCGCCTTCACGGCCACGCTCGCGCAGCACGAAAAGTCGCTCCGCACCGCCGTGCGCCGCCGCGCCGCGGCCCGCCCCACGATCGGCATTCTGCAGCGCCAGCTCGACCGGGTCGAAGAAGAATACGCCGACGACGAAGAGTATGAGCTGGCCACCGACGACGCGCTGGAGTCGGCCAGCCGCCTGTTCCGTGAGACGACGGACGAAGAGGCTGGCCTGCTGAAGAAAATGAGGAACTGGGCCGGCCAGGCCACCTTCCAGCCCGATACGAAGTGCGCGGTGCTCATCGACTGGTTAACGCAAAACATCCGGCCCGGCGGCAAATGGTCGACGGACCGCGTCATTATCTTCACCGAGTACCGCGCCACTCAAAACTGGCTGCACGAACGGCTGGCCTTGGAGGGTTTTAGCGGTGACGATCGGTTGATGACGCTCTACGGCGGCATGGACAGCGATAAGCGCGAACGCATCAAGGCGGCGTTTCAGGCCGACCCGGCGGTCAGCAAGGTCCGCATCCTGCTGGCGACCGACGCCGCCTCGGAAGGCATCGATCTGCAAAACCATTGCTGCCGCCTGATCCATTATGAAATTCCCTGGAATCCTAACCGCATGGAGCAGCGCAACGGCCGCATCGACCGCCACGGGCAGCGGGCGCGGAAGGTGCTGGTCTACCACTTCGTCGGCCAGGGTTTTCAACGCGAATCGTCGCGCGACATCCCCGTGGGCGAGCT
>DASSFG010000640.1:0-15068 GCA_035694685.1 Pirellulales bacterium | reverse complement strand
CTACCGCGAGCGAAAGCTCGCCGCGGCGGTTTCACTTTCGCCCGATCGCGACCCGCCCCGGCAGGTGGTACTGCGCGCGTGCGGCACGATATCCGGGCGGGTCGTCGACGCGCAGCACAAACCCGTCGCCGACCTTTATCTCCACGTCAATGCGGCTCCTCCGGCCTCCGAACGTGCGACGGGCTGGGCAGGTGCCAGCCTCAATAGTCGCCATCAAATCGACGTTGTACGGACCGACCAGGACGGCCGCTTCCGCCTGGAGCGCGTGCCGCCGGGAATCGCCTGCGTCATCTCCGCGCAGTTTGCGCCGGCGACGTTCGAGAAGAAGACGCCCGTCATCGAGCCGGGCCAGTCGCTCGATGTCGGAGAGTTAGTTTTGCAACCAGCGAAGGCGGGGAACAACGATGCGCAGCCGCAAGTTGACTCCAAAGCAACGTCAACCGATGATCCAAAAACGCATGCGCAGGAACCCGAGAACCAAAGCGGTAGTGTTAAGGCCGACCTGGGGAGCGAGGAGCGAATCACTCTTCGCGGCCGCGTGCTGTTGCCCAATGGCAAGCCGGCGGCGGGAGCGGAGATTTATTGGATGCAGTCGAAATCGACAGGTCCGCAGTCGCCCGGCGAGCTGTGGTGGGAGAAACGCGCCACGACCGACGCCGAGGGGCGTTTTCAGTGGACGTTGGAGAAGACCGATGCCAAGATCGGTCCGTCGAACCGTCCTCCGCTCGTGGCCTATAAATCCGGCTTCGGGCTGGACGGCATCACCATCGGCCGCGACGAAGCGAGCGCCGAGATCAACCTGCGGCTCGTGAAAGAGCAGACGATCCGCGGCCGAATCACCGACACCGAGGGCCGGCCGGTGGCGGCCAAAATCGTCGTCGCCAACATCCAGGCAACAAAGGAGGGTCCGCTTGACCGCTTGCTGGAGAGGTGGAAGCGGACTCCGCAGGAGTTGCGGGGCACGCCCGAAGGCATCGTCTACCTCTACCAGCGGTTCGGCCCGTTGACCGCTGAGACCGATGCTGAAGGGCGATTCAGCATTGCGGGCGTGGGGGCCGAGCGCGTGGCAACGCTGAACGTTACGGCACCGGGCTACATGTCGGACGGGCTGCGGATTGTCACCCGCGAAGGCTTCGACGCGGCAGAATACAACAAGGCGCTGACCGCCAGCACAAATCCGGCCATGCGCAATCCCGGCTGGCCACCGCGTTTCGCCGGACCGGTATTCGATCATGTCATGGAAGCGGAGCTGGTGATCCGCGGCTTCGTATTTACCGGGCCAGACCGAAAACCGGTCGCGGGGGCGAGAGTGGGGGCGGCGAGCGGCACACTCGGGCAGAACCTGACGAACATCCCCATGACCGATGCCGCGGGGCGCTTCGAGCTCGGCGGAGTGCGCCGCAGTCAAACGGTGCCGCTGAGTGTTGCTCCACCCGGCGACTTGCTGACGCGCTTGCTTCGTCTCGATGTTGCCCCAGGGCAGACCTCCCTCGACGTGGAGGTGGAACTAAAGGAGGGGATCGTCGTCGAGGGGCGAATCTTCGATCAGGCGACGGGGCTGGGCGTCCACGGCAACGTCAGCTACGTGCCGCTGGGGGAGAACCGCTTCGTCGATCAACCTGGTTACGACGGCGCCAAGAACATGCGCGGGTTCTTCATGACCGACGCGGATGGGCGTTTTCGGCGGCTCGTACCTCCCGGTCCCGGCGTGCTCATGGCGCAGGTGCAACCGGGGCGGCCGCAGGTCGACGGCAACAAACCGATACGATATCGACAGGCAAGCTTCAATGACGAAGACAGCCAGCGCGTGCCCACGACCGTCCGCGACGACAACCGTTTCTTCACTATTTCTGAAAATCAAATCATCTTCCTGAGCGGTTTTGGCGCGGCCAAAGTCATTGACCCGGCGCCCGGCAGCGGGCCGTTGACCTGCGATTTGCCGCTCGACCCCGGCAAGGCGGTGAAGCTCGCCATTGAAGATGAGCAGGGCCAACCGGTCACAGATGCTTGGGTGGCGGGAGTAACGGACTTGTGGCCAATCACATTCAAGATCGCGGAATCGAGTTGCACCATTTTCGGGTTGGGGGCCGACCGGTCGCGGCGCGTGTGCATCCTCCACCCCGAGCGGCATTTGGCGGCGGCGTTGACGCTGACCGGCGACGAGCTAGGACCGGTGACGGTCGTGCTCGGCGCGCCGGCCAGCATCGTCGGCCGCGCGCTCGACCCCGACGGCGAGCCGCTCGCCGAGGCGGAAGTGCAAATCAACTACAATCGTCGCAGCGCGTCGGAGCTTCAGCGGTTTGTCAACCAGGAGAGCGCACCGCTCAAGACCGGCGCCGACGGGCGGTATCGAGTGGAAAACGTCTTGCCCGGCGAGCGGCTCGCGCTCGGCTTCAAGCAAGGCGACGCATATTTCTACATTGACGGCCTGACCACCGAACAACGGCAGCTCGAAGCCGGCCAGAAGCTGGAGCTGGGCGACGTGAAGGTGAAACAGGCGCGGTGAGGCGGAGATAGGCGGGGGAGAAAGCAATGGGAACGGTCACGACCCCGGCCAGCTGGCCTGGCCGGTGAAGCAGTTTGGGTGGCTAAAGAGGCGGACGCGGCCCCCGCGACTACGTCCCACCGTCAACCCGGTGTCGGCCGCCACGCCGCCAAAGGCGGCGTGGCGGCGTGGCGGCGGACACCGGGTTGACGAAAAACGGCAAGGGCTCGTTGGGGCGTTTAGCCCGACAAACTTTCGTTCCGGCCGGACAAGCCGGCAGGGGGCGAGCCCCCGGTCTTCCGCCGAAATGTCTAGAACGATGCTAAAGCGGGATCGCGGGGCGCAATTTGCTTGCTGCCCGGTGGACCGCCATAATGACAAACGCGGAAATTCGCACTCACTTCGCGAGGCCGAAGGATGACCCGATCTCAACCCGCTCGCTTTAGCCGGATCGCCGCAACTCTCCTCGCGACAATCCTGGTCTTGGCCGCGGCCGCGGCCGTGTCGGCTATCGCCAAGGAGCCGACGGCGCTGCGCGGCCACGTGCTGTTGCCCGATGGCCAGCCGGCGACGGGAGCCGAGCTTTACTTAATACAATTCAGACCGGCACTGGCGGAAATGCCCGACGAGCTGGCGTTCGAAAAGCGCGCGGCCGCTGACAACCAAGGACGGTTCGAATTCGCCTTCGCGGAACAAGATACGCCGCTGGAAAACATGACGCGGTCGTTGATCGCCTATCTGCCGGGCTATGGAATCGATTGGCTCGAAGTCGCTAGCGATCAGATGCCCGAGGAGGCCGTGCTGCGGCTGGTCGCAGACAACCCGATCCGTGGCCGTGTCATCGATACGGAGGGCCGGCCCGCGGCCGGTGCCAAGATCGCGGTCAAGATCATCGCTGACTCCCCAAGCGGAAATCTCGATGGCTTTCTGGCGGGGAAAGAGAAACCGGTCGGCGCTCTGAACCGTGAGCGGCAACTTCTGGCCGTGCGCTGGCTGCTACGGTTCGAGACCGTCACCGACCGAGAGGGACGTTTCGAGTTGTCGGGCGTCGGCGCTGAGCGGCTCGCGGCGGTCAACATCTCGGCACCGGGCCTGGCCTCGGAAAACCTTGAAATCGTGAACCGCGACGGATTCGATGGCGCACAGCACGACAAAGCCATTCAGGCCGGCGTACTCCCGCGCCGCTACTCCCGCTTGATCGGTCCGGTATTCGAACATGTGGCGGAAGCGGAGCTGATGATTCGCGGCGCCGTCTTTACCGGCATGGACCACGAACCGGTTGCAGGGGCACGCGTCTCTTCGCACAGCCCGTTTGTACAAACCGACGAGCTGGGCCGCTTCGAGCTGCGAGGCCTGCGCCGCGGTGCTAAGGCGATGTTTTACGTTTACTCGCCGCGCACCAGCGATTTCCTTGCGCGCACCGTCACGCTTGATCTGGCGCCGGGCCAGACGGCGGTCGAGACCGAGGTCGAATTGAACAAGGGCGTCGTGGTTGAAGGCCGCGTGTTCGACCAAGCGACGATGCGCGGAGTGAGAAGCGCCGTGGCTTACCACACGTTGCCCGACAATGGTTACGTCGACCAACCGGAATACGACGGCTTTGTGCCGACTTTTTATACGAACGACGACGGACGCTTCCGTGTCGTGGTCCCGCCCGGCCAGGCGGTGTTGATGTCCCAGTTGCAAATGTGGCGGCCGCCGTATATGGGTACGACGCCGGCGCCTTATCGGCAGGCGACCATCAGCGAAGAAGACGCGAAAAGCGTCCAGATCGTTGTTCGAGATGGCCTGCGCTACGTTGTGGCCAACATGGGAAGGCGGCAAGCTTTACTAGCTCTCAGTGTCCAGAATGCCGTCAAGTTTCTCAACCCGCCGCCCGGAAGTGGGCCAGTGGCGTGCGATCTGCTGCTGGAAACCGGTAAGACGATCAAGCTGGCGATCGAAGACGAGCAGGGCCAGCGGGTCGGCGGGGCGTTTGTGTCCGGGACGGCGGACTCGTTGAAAAGAACGTTTCGCATTGCGGAGTCAAACTGCGACATCGTCGGCCTGGGGGCCGATAGGCCGCGCCGCGTCGCCGTCCTTCACCCCGAGCGGCACTTGGCCGGCTCAGTGACGCTGACGGGCGATGAGCCGCCCGAGGTCACCCTACGGCTGTCAGCCACGGCGAGCATGACGGGCCGCGTGCTCGATGCCGACGGCGGGCCGCTGGCCGACGCCCAGGTGCAAATCCGATACGACCACGGCGCCGTGCTATACGATGATGAATGGGCGATCAAGACCGACGGCGACGGACAATTTCACGACGACAATGTTTTGCCCGACGAGCCTTTCGAGATCCACTTCATCAAAGGCGGCAAGTTTTTTCGCGTTCCGCGCATCACCGGCGAAAAGCGACAGCTCAAACCGCGCGAGCAGCTCGAGCTGGGTGAGCTCAAGGCGAAGGAGACGCAATAAAGTCAGGTAGACGGTAGACGGTAGAAAGTAGACGGGGGGAAAAGCAACGACCAACGAGCGATGAGTAACCAGTGATGAGTGGCGGAGGGTTTGGCGTACCATGTTTGCCACCAGCTCTAAAGCTGGTGGCAGACACAAAAAAAGTCGGCTAAAGCCGACTCGCGATGGCTGGCCGTCCTTTACGCGCCATGTTGGCATGCCTCGGTAATCTGCGGATAGTTTTTTTGTGGTATCTACAGAGTTTGCCCAAGAATTCAGGAAGGGCAGAAAAAACCGCGGATCACGCCTGGAACAGCCGCCGGGCATTGGCGGTGGTTTGACGCGCGAAGTCGTCAAGCGTTGTGCCTCGTTCTTCGGCCAGGCAGGCGGCGGTATGTACCAGGTGGGCAGGCTCGTTGCGGCGTCCACGCAGTGGCTGAGGCGAAAGGTAAGGGCTGTCGGTCTCGATCAAAATCCGGTCGTCGGGAACGTTTCGAGCAACCGCTCGCAGGTCAATTGACTTTTTGAACGTCACCATGCCGGCGAAACTGACGTAGAGCCCGAGTTCGACGCATTCAGCGGCGGTGGCAATCGTTCCCGTGAACGAGTGCATGACGCCGGCCAACGGCCCGCGGCGACGCGCCTCGCGGAGCATCGCCAGCACCTCGGCGTCGCTGTCGCGGGTGTGAACGATGAATGGCAGCCCCCGCTCCTGCGACAGCCGCAAGTGCCGGTCGAAGTAATCTTGCTGCACCTCGAAAGGCGAATAATCCCAATAGCGGTCGAGCCCCGTCTCGCCCAGTGCCACGACGCCTGGGCGATCGACCAGTTCCAGCACGCGCTGCCAGTCGTCCGGCGCAGCTTGCCCGCAATAATTCGGTTGGATGCCGACGGCGGCGAACACCCCTGTATTGGCCGCCGCCAGCTCGACGCACGCCGCGCTACTGGCCGCCGTAATGCCCACGGCGACCATCGTCTCGACGCCCGCTTGTTTTGCTCGCTCGATGACCGTACCGCGATCTTCGTTAAACTCCGGCTGATCGAGATGGGCATGGGTGTCGAAAAGCTGCATGACGTTGTTTACCTTACGGACGCGCGGGGCGCAAAGCTAGTGGTATCCTAAAGCAGTGTTGCTGGCGTAGGGTGGGATTGGCATCGCCGCCATCCCACGGCCCGGCCAAAGGCACGAGCGCTATCGCTTGTTTGCAGCCAGCGATTGCAGATGGGCAAGGAGCAGCGGCTCGGGCTGAGGGAACCAATTGCGCAGGCGCACCGAAAAGGGCGGCACCACGTCGTTCTTGCGCAGCTCGTCGAGATAGCCTTGCACGATCTGGCGACGTGCCAGGTCGCCTTCCATCATCCAATAAACCCAGGCCCAGGCCTCGGCGTAGTCGAGCTGCGTCATGTCGCTGGCCGAGCTGAGACGCTCGAGCCGGGCCAGGTCGGGCTTCCAGCCAAAGTTGGCCAGCTTGTCGAGCAGCAAACGCAAATGTGGTTGATTCAGCCCTGCGTGCCCGCGGGGCACTTCGGCGTATTCGGCCAATCCCTCGTCGAGCCAGAGCGGCAAGTTCGGCACGACGGAGTGCAGATAACCGTGGGCCACCTCGTGTCGCAAGTCTTCAGCGACCCGGTCGCCCCACTGGGCGTAAACGGTCAGCCGCGTATCCGTCTCGACAAAGAATGCCCGACGCTGCGGAAAATCGGGATGGTAGCGCTCGATGAATTGCCGGAACCGTTCGTCGGTATCGAACAGGTAGACGATCACCGGTTCAGTCGATTTGGGGAGATCCAGCTTCGTCAACAGCTCGTTGCGTTCCAGCACCAACTCGGCCAGCAGTCGATGGTGCGGCGGCAACGCGAAGTCGCTATACACCACCAGCGGGTCCATCACCAGCGTGTGCTTGGCCGGCAGAATACTTGGCCGCGACACCAGGCCGGCGCAGCCTGAAGTGCCGCAAGCAGCGGTCAGCAGTAGCAGCCAGGCCGCACCCTTCATGCGGAAAGCCTCCACTGCTCTTTGGCTGCGCGTCGTTCGTGCAAGAGCTTACTGGCGGCCGACCGCGTTACCAAGCCGTCGATTGCGGCGGCGAACGACGCTTGCCAGCGCTCGACGCTGTAATCGAGCTCGACTCGCCGCCGCGCCGCCGCGCCCATTTCGGCCCGCAGGCCGGCGTCGGCCGACAATCGCCGGAGGGCCGCCGACCATTCGCTCGGCGTATCGGCCAAGAAGCCCGTCACGCCATGCTCGATCATCTCGGTGTGGACGCCGACGCGGTTGGCCACCACGGGCAAGCCGGCCGCCATGTATTGCAGCACCTTCAGCCCGCATTTGCCGCGGCTCCAGCGGTCGTCCGGAAGCCAGCTTATGCCGACGTCCGATTCGGCGACGTAAGCTGCTTCCTTCGCCGACGACCATGTCAACGGCACGATGCGAACACGATCGAACTGTGGAAAGACGTCCGACACCACGCGCAGCTCCAGGTGGCAGTCCAGGCTAACCGCCTCAAGCTGTTCTCGCATTTGAACCAGGCTGGCGACCGTGCTACGCTGGCCGATCCATACGAGCCGCAAAGTGTGCCGTTCAGCGTGGCTTGCCCGTGGATAACGGTGCGGTTCGACGCAGGTAGGCACGTAGCGCACGCGGTCGGGCCCGACAAAGGCCGATGCCTGCTCGCAGAGAAAGTGGTTGCCGGCCAAAATGAGATCGGCGGCATACACCGTCGTCCAAAAGCGGGCCATGCGATGCCAGCTCTCCACGCCTTTTTTGTGGTAACTATCGCGATGAAAAACGGCGTCGTCGAAGTCGTAGACCAGGCGGTTTGCCGCCCGGCGCAAAGCGTGCAATTGCCAAAGCGGGAGCAGCTTACGTTGCAGCAGCACTACGTCGGCAGCGGCCGCGCGGCGAAACTGCCGCCAACGGGCAAGAGGGCTTTTGGCGAGCGGCTCGCAGACGAGTTGCCAGCCCGCCGCGGCCAGCGCATCGGCAAACGGCGCCACGCGATAGCGGTAGCAAACGTGATCGACGCCTTCGCTGAAGGCCAGCAGTTTCAAAGCCTTTCGTCCTCCTGACGCGCGCAAAAACGGCCCCGGATTTTAGCAGGACGGCCAACCGTTCCCAAGGCGGAAATCGCGGTGATTTAGGGGCGGTTTGGCGACCTGACGGGGCCGTGTGCTTCGCGTTACAATTGCGGCGATGAAATACTGGCTGTTCAAAACGGAGCCGGAGTCGTTTTCGATCCAACATCTGGCGGCGGCGCCGAATCAGACGACCTGTTGGGACGGCGTGCGAAACTATCAGGCGCGCAACTTCCTGCGGGACGAAATGCACCTTGACGACCGCGTGCTGTTCTATCATTCCAACGCCGACCCACCGGCGATTGTGGGCCTGGCGAAGGTCGTGCGCGAGGCCTACCCCGACCATACGGCCTGGAAAAAAGGCGACCATCATTTCGACCCCAAGGCGTCGCCTGACAATCCCATCTGGCAGATGGTCGATATTCAGTTGGAGGAGATTTTTCCACGGCCATTGGGCCTCGACGAACTGCGGACCGTCGCGGCGCTCAAAGACATGGAGCTCTTGCGGCGCGGCTCGCGGCTCTCGGTCCAGCCGGTCACCAAACGCCAGTTCGACGCCGTGCTCAAGCTGGCACGCAGCGGAAGTGTGCGATAGGCTGACAGGCTATGAAACCGGTATTCGTCTTCGCCATCGCCTGCATCGCGGCACACACGCCGGTGCGCGCTAACGAACCCGCCCCGTCGAACGTTCTGCTGTTGTTCGCCGACGACCAGCGTGCCGATACCATCGCAGCGCTGGGCAACCCCATTATCAAAACGCCCAATCTCGACAGGCTGGTTCACCGCGGCCTGGCGTTCGACCGCGCTTACATGCAAGGGGGAAGGCAACCCGCCACCTGCGTACCTTCGCGGGCGATGCTACTTTCCGGCCAGAACTTGTTCCACGTCGACGAAAAGCTGCTGCGCGACGCTACCTGGCCTGAAGCCTTTGCCCGCGCCGGGTACACCACGTTCGTCAGCGGCAAATGGCACAACGGCGATGCTTCGCTCGTGCGCAGCTTTCAGACTGCGCGGTCGATGTTCACCGGCGGCATGACGAACCCGCTCGAGGCCAAATTGCGCGATGTGGCCGCCGGCCGTGTCGGCGAGGCGAAGCTGGCGCCGCAACATGCCTGCGCGATGTTTGCCGACGAAGCAGTCCGCTTTCTCAAGGAGCACCAGGGCGGACCTTTTTTTGCCTACGTACCGTTCGATGCGCCGCACGATCCGCACATCGTGCCCGACGATTTTCCCGTCGAATATGACGCGGCTTCGATTCCCTTGCCGCCCAGCTTTCTGCCGCAGCATCCCTGGAACAACGGGGAGATGGAGGTCCGCGACGAAAAGCTGCTGCCTTGGCCGCGCACGCCCGACCGAATACGCAGTATGCTTGCCGAATATTACCGGTATATTTCCTACCTCGACAGCCAGGTCGGCCGCGTGCTCGATGCGCTCGACGCTTCGCCGTTTGCCAAAAACACCATCGTGGTGTTCACCGCCGATAGCGGCGTGGCACGTGGCAGTCACGGCCTGATCGGCAAGCAAAACGTCTACGATTACGACTCGGTGCGCGTGCCACTCGTTATTTCGGGGCCGGGAATCGCAGCCGACCAGCGCACGGAGGCGATGGTTTACCTGTTCGACGTGCTGCCGACGCTCGGCAAGCGGTGCGGCGTTGCCTCGCCCAATCGCGGCGATGGTTTCGATTTTTCGGCGACGCTCGAAAACCCGGCCACGCCGGCGCGCCAGCGTATGCTGTTCGCTTATCGCGACGTGCAGCGCGGCTACACCGACGGCCACTGGAAGCTGATCCGGTATCCACAGGTCGACCGCACGCAGCTTTTCGACTTGCAGCACGATCCGCACGAAGCGGTGAATCTAGCCGACCAGCCGGAGCAAGCCGCCCGCATCGCGCAGCTCACCGCCGCGCTCGAAAGCGAAATGAAAGCCCAAGGCGACACGGCGCCGTTAAAGATCGCCCATCCCCAGCCCGCCGACTGGAGGCCGCCCGTGGCCGACGAGCAGTAAAGCGGCGGCAACGGGCCCGCCAGACACTATTTCTTGGCGGGAGCAGCGGCGGCAGTACCCTCGGCGGCAGCGCCTTCTTCCTCTTCCTTGCGCTTCTTTTTCTTCTTCATCGAAATCTTGTAGACGCGCACTTTGGGCAGGCCAAGGGGGCTCTGTCCTTCCTGCCAGCGGTCGGAAGATTGCAGGCGAGCAATACGCTCGCCGCGCGTCAGCACGCTGCGCGAGCGGACCAATCCCGCCTGTATTTGCAAACTTTTGTCCATCGTCATTGTGAGAACCTCTCGTATACTTTTTGGGCGGCCCCAGCGCCGCGGGTAATCTGTTTTGGTCGTGAACCCGCTAATATAAGGGCTTCAAGAAGGAGCATCAAGCGCAAACGCTTGGCGGTGGTGTCCTAACGGCTACTTCGACTCCTTTGACTTGGCGTGGAATCGCCTCCCTGCCGCGCCTCCGGCGATCGATGCCAAGAACGCAGCGATGATCTGGCCGGACGTCACGAACGACCCGTGTGCCGGCAATTGGATGTAATAGGAAACCGCACGACCGCCTCCCTTCCGAATTTGGTTTGGGCCATTAGACCGCGCTGGGGCGGTTGATGGATAGTGATCTTTATTTCCGCGTCGCGGGAAGGGAACCAGGAACGCTTGATCTCCAAAAGACCCTTCCCGAACGCCGAACCCCCTTAGTGCGCTGGACCCATCCCTAGGTGGGCGGATATGATAGTGTTTAGGAATCGCCAAAAACTTGCTGGGAGACGCTTGGTCGTGCGAGTGCAGATCGTTCTTGTGCCCACCGTCGTAATGCTGGTGGCCATCGAGTGCCCATTCGCCCCCGCGCACGCAGGCGATAATCGCGGGGCCGCCAGTTCGGTTTCTGCCGAAGGCGATGCCGCGCATCAAAGTGAGATTGCGCGACTGGTGCGCGAACTGGGCGCGCCGACGTTTACGGCACGGCAGCGTGCGCAACGTCGCTTGATTGAAATCGGCCTGAACGCCAAGCCGGCACTCGAGGCGGCGTGCGACGACCCTGATGACGAAATTCAAAGACGTGCCCGCGAGGCGTTGGCTGCGATCCATGACGTCGCCTTTTACGTTCGGCTGGGCGAGTTTTTGGCCGACGAAGATCCAGACGACGACCACGACCTCGCGGGCTGGCGCCGTTACCGATCTATTGTCGGGGCCAACGGCGTTGCCCGCCGGTTGTTCGGCGACATGCAGCGCGCCGAGCGCGAATTGCTGGAAGCCGCCGACCGCTCGCCAAACCGTACGGGCGGGTTGCTCGAGTCCCGCTGCCAGCAAGCCGAGTCGCAGGCGCAGAACGGCGACAACGATCGGCAATCGTCGCTCTCGCTGGGTACGGTGGCTGCGCTGCTCTTCGTGGGAAGCAACCCCGACGTGCCCGTTTCTGAGGAAGCCGGCAAGTGCATCAGCCGCTTAAATGGGCAGTCTTCGCTGCAGGCAGCGATGCAGACCCGTTCGACTGCGGCCGTCGTGCGTGGCCTGCTCGGTGCTTGGGTCAGCCGTAGTTTCGACCGCGATTCGTCAACCGCCTACCAGAATCTATGGATGGCGATGCAGTACCAGTTGAAAGAAGCGGTACCGGTGGCGTTGGCGCTGATTCAACCTCCAGGCGGGCTGCCGTTCTATCAGCAATATGCGATCCTGGCGGTGGGAAAACTGGGCGGACGCGAGCACGTACCGGCCTTGATGCCATTGCTCGACGATGAACGGCCGATCGGCTTGCGCGATCGCACCGGGCATGAGTCGGACACTCAGATTCGCGACGTGGCGCTCGCGGTCATGGCACACCTTACCGGGCAAAAGCTGGCCGACTATGGTTTTACGCACGCCAAGGCGAATGGTGTCCTGCTGTTCAACAGCAATACCCTGGGCTTCAACGATCCCGCAGCGCGTGAGCAAGCCATCAAGAAGTGGCGCGCCTGGTGGAAGACGGAAGCCGCCTCGGACCGTTAATACCCGTGAACTCCCGCCATACTCAGGGAGTACGAGCATGCTCAGATCCGGCTGCGGCGCGTCTTCCAGAACGTGCGTTGTAGCGTTGTTGGCGCCGCGACGCTTGGCGTCGCCGCCTTCGCCAAGTGCCGATCCAGCGATCCGTCTGCCCGTAGCCACTAGTTGCGCGGTCGTAGCTCGTCGTTGTCCGCTTACATTCACCATGTCGTCGAGCAAAATCTCCTAGATTGGCTATGATGGGGCGGGGCAGGATCAAAGCCAGGAGAAACACACATGCCATCGCGGATCGAAGACTATGCCATGATCGGCGACGTTCACACCGCCGCTCTCGTGGCCCGCGACGGCTCAGTGGATTGGCTCTGTCTGCCACGGTTCGATTCGGGTGCTTGTTTCGCCGCCCTGTTGGGCACGCACGAGCATGGCCGCTGGATGATCTGCCCGGCCGGCGAGGTCCGCCGCGTCGAGCGCCGCTACCGCCACGATACACTCGTGTTGGAAACGACGTTCGAGACCGACGATGGATCGGTTAGCGTCGTCGATTGCATGCCTCCGCGCAGCGGTTACCCGGCGCTGGTCCGCGTGGTTGTCGGGCAGCGCGGACGCGTGCCGATGCGGATGCAGCTTGTACTCAGGTTCGACTATGGGTCGATCGTGCCCTGGGTGCAGCATAACGACTCGGGCCTCTCGGCGGTCGCCGGTCCCGATACGGTCCATCTGCAAACGCCCGTCCGGCTGCGTGGCGAAGGTCTGACGAGCGTCGCCGAGTTCAGCGTGGGAGAAGGCGAGGAGGTGCCGTTCGTTTTGCGGTGGCATCCCTCCCATGAAGAGCCACCGCCGGACGTCGACGCCCGCGAGGCCGTGCGGTTTACCGAGGAATGGTGGACTGAATGGGCGGGCCGTTGCCGCTACACAGGCCGCTGGCGCGACAACGTCGTCCGGTCATTGATAACGCTCAAGGGACTTACCTACGAGCCGACCGGCGGCATGGTGGCCGCGGCCACCGCGTCGTTGCCGGAGTGGATCGGCGGCGAGCGCAATTGGGACTATCGGTACTGCTGGCTGCGCGACGCCACTTTCATGCTCTACTCGCTCCTCGACGCCGGCTACCACGGCGAGGCCCAGGCTTGGCGCGACTGGCTGCTGCGAGCGGTGGCGGGCAAAGCCTCGCAGCTCAACATCATGTACGGCGTGACCGGCGAACGCCGCTTGACGGAGATTGAGCTGGGCTGGCTGCCGGGTTACGAAGAGTCACGGCCCGTGCGCATCGGCAATGCCGCTCACGACCAGTTTCAGCTTGACGTTTACGGGGAGGTGATGGATGTCGTTCACGTGGCCCGCCGCCACGGCATGCCAATCGCCAAACACGCCTGGGATTTGCAACGCAGTCTGCTGGAGTATCTGGAGCAGGTGTGGCACGAGCCCGACGAAGGCATCTGGGAAGTGCGCGGCGGGCGCCGCCATTTCACGCATTCGCGCGTCATGGCCTGGCTGGGCGTCGACCGCATGATCAAATCGGCCGAGCATTTTCACCTGCCGGGCGACGTGAAACACTGGCGCAAACTGCGCCAGCAGATTCACGATGAAACGTGCGCCAAAGGCTTTAACGAAGCAAAAAACAGCTTCGTGCAGTTCTACGGCTCGAAGAACCTCGATGCCAGCCTGCTGATGATTCCGCTGGTCGGCTTTTTGCCGGCGCACGACCCGCGCGTACAAGGCACCATAACGGCCATCGAAAAAGAGTTGCTGGTCGATGGACTGGTGTTGCGTTACCTGCCCGACAAATCGGTTGACGGGCTGCACCACAAAGAAGGCGTGTTCTTACCCTGCTCGTTCTGGCTGGTCGACAATTATCATTTGCAAGACCGCGACCGCGACGCGGACGAACTGTACGAGCGGCTGCTCGGATTGTGCAACGACGTGGGGCTGATCTCAGAAGAATACGACGTGGAGCGGAAGCGAATGTTAGGCAATTTCCCCCAGGCCTTTACGCACGTCGGCATCGTCAATACGGCCAAAAACCTTTCCTCGAGCCACGGTCCTGCCAGGCATCGCCCCAACCATGTCACGAGTTGAAGGGATTTGACCACCGGCAGAAAAACCTCTGGTGTCAACCTTTCTCGGCGGTCATTCGCTCCCAAAGGAGCCGGTAATACTTCATCACGCGTACCGGGTCGGCTGTGGGGGAACCTTCTTCCAGAAGCGTCCAGCCGTCGAAACCGGCGCCGTTCAGCAGGTCGAACAGAGGCTGCCAGGGGTAGTCGCTGATCAGGTCGTGAATGTGAATCGTTCCCAGCCGGTCTTTCACCAGATTGAAGTTGTGCTCCAAGCCCTGGCCAGAAAGGTCGGTGGCGTTGCAATTCCAGCAGACGGTGGCGCCGGGATGATCGGCCACGTCCATGATCGTGCGGATGTTTTCCAAGTTGTCGGTGCCCGGACCGTGGACCTCTAATCGCAATACGACGCCGTAGCCTTCGCCGAAGGCCGCCAGCTCGTCGAGCGCTTTGCCGATCTGCTCCAGCGTCTTTGCCGTGGGCACGTCTTTCGGCAATCCGTTGGGACGGACTTTGACGCCCGACGCGCCACAATCGTGTGCCAGCACGATGAACGCCTTGGTAAGGTCAATGTTCTTTTGCAGGGTGGCCCGGTCGGGCGACTGATATTCGCAGGCCGAACCAAAGCCAACGATCTCTACGCCCGAGGCGCGAAAGGCGTCGGCCACGCGCTTGCGGTCGTCAGCCCCGAGCGACGGTTCGACACCGTGCTTGTGCCCGCTGCGCAGCTCGACGCCGGCAAAACCCGTGGCCTGGCAGTTCTTGATGACGGTCGCCAGGTCCCACTCAGCACCCCACATGTAAGTGACCAGTCCAAGTTGCACGTGCTTGTCTCCGCGGGCTTTGATGGTGTAGGTAAGGTAAGTTGGTTTGGGGTTTCACGCTTGCGCTTCGGGTTAGTGTGAACCGATGCGCATCGAGGTTCGGCCTAGGGCTCCGCAAAGATGAAGGTGCGCTACGGCTTTCCCCGTGTCAAGCTGGCTCGATCGCCCGGTGGTGTCCTAATAGTGTGGTGCCGCCAATTCCTGGAAAGACCATGTGGCA
>DASSFG010000639.1:0-6715 GCA_035694685.1 Pirellulales bacterium | reverse complement strand
GTCGACCACGCGCAGCAGGAAAGTGGCAAAGTTGTTGACCTGGCTGATCTCGCCGTCGAACGGCTCGACGCGGACCTCATAGCGAAACACGCCCGGCGTGTCTTGCCGTACGAGAAACCGCGTCTGGGCCTGGCCGTCGGCGGAGAGGGTCACCTGCTGCCGCGAGATTTCCTTGTCGTCTTGTTCCAATACGAGAGTGACCTTGGACGGCGCCCGGCCTACTTTACGGACTTTGACCGAAAGCGGCACGCTTTGCTCGATGAAGGCAAGTTGTTGGGGGGTCGACAACTGCAGGGCGAGGTCGTCGATTTCCACGTCGCCGCCCAGGGTTTTCGTATAGATGGGCACGGCGGCCGCGCGAGCTGCGGACAACGCCGCCAGCACGCTCGACGTGCCGCCTTCGGCGTTGTGAATGCCGTCGCTCAGAAGAAGCAGTGTTTGCGAAGCGGCGGTATCGTTGGCCACGGCTTCGCTGATGGCCAGGGCCAGATCGGTGGATTCGCCTCTGGGCTCATTGTCGTGAAGCGTTTCGGCATCGGCGGCCAAAAGGTGCGACGAAAACCCGAAGGTCTGCACGTCGAACTGTTCCGATAGCTCGTGAGTACACGCTTTGGCGATCGCCGCCGCCGCTTGATAACGCGAACTACCTCCGGCGACGTCGGTGGCCGACATGCTCGCCGAGAGATCGACCAGCAACGACAAAATCGGCTTGCCCGCCGGAGGCGGAATGGTGACACGCCACGTCGGGTTGAGCAAGATTACCAGGGGCAGTAGCGTGCCGGCCGCCATGAGAGCGACGATGCCGGCCCAGCGGCGGCGATAAACCGAAGGCGGGCGCTTCCAGGCGTACCGCGCGAGGACCACCGCTGCCAGCAATGCGAAAGCGGCCCACAGAACGGGGCTGATCAGCGGATCGAATTCAAGTTGGCTGAACATTTAGCTGCGGAACAATCTCAACACGAACGCCTCGCCGACGAGGCACACGACGCACCCTAAAGCAAACCAGGTCCAGAGCTCGTCGCTCGGCTCCAAGTCGTCCTGCGCGGCGGCATGGAAACGTATTATCCGTCCGCCCAACATTCGTTCGGTGAGGACCGAGGCAGCGAGCGGCGTCAAATCACTTTCTTCCGCCGGAATCGCCGTGGCTAAGGCAAACACCCTGTGGTCGCCGTTGTGTATGCGGTAGACGCCCGGCGGAGCAGCGGCCGGCACCTGCCATAAGACGCCGATCTCGTCCGTCTTGAACTCGCCCAAGAGCGATGCGTTGGACGCCGCCGAGGCCGGGGGTTCGATTTGCAAATCCTCCGCCGCGCCCGCCGTGACAGGCAGGAAATTCGCCGTCGGTTCACCGCACGGCACCGCTTCGCGTGTCCGGTCTTGGCCCAGCATGTTTGCTACCAGGTCGCCTAGCAGGGGCACAAACGCCGGCGACGCAGGCAGGTTCGACGCGCCCAAGTCGGCATTCAGCACCGCCAGGCGCCCGGCGCCAACCGACGTCACCACGAGACAGGCCGAATCGTCGTCGAACGTGGCCCGCACGTCGTCGATCAAAGCTCCTTCGAGTCGTCGTGATGGCAACCCGCCGGAAAATCGCAACGGGGAGATCGCCGCGGTTGCTTCGTCGCCGAACGCGGTCCACGGCGGCTCACGCCGGCTGAAATCGGCGATGAACAGATTACGCCGGTTTTGTCCCCCCTGCGGCGGCAAAAACTCGACCGGCATCTGCAGGCTGGCGCCGGCGGCATCGGCCAGTAAACTCAGATTGGTTGCGTCGGTCGGCTCGGCAGCCACGTACAAGACGCCTCGCCCGCGGAGCATCAGCGACGCCAACATCCTGAGCGTGCTTTCGGGTAGCTTGCCGGGATGATCGATCACGATCAGATCGGCGGCGGCAAACGCTTCCGTTTCCAGACTGGCGGGATCGCCGCGAACGACGGTCTCCGACGGACGGCCTTCGCGCGGAGTGAAGGGGGCCAACGCCCGCTGCAGAAAATAGCTCGAATTGGGCTGTGCGCCGGAGCGCTGCCGCGTGACCAGCAGGTAAGTGGGCGGCCGCCGGACTTCAACGGCCACCGCGCGGTGGTCGTCGGCCGCCAGGGCGTCGTCAACCGCCAGCAGCCGCGCTTCACCAACTTGCCAACCTGGCTCGCGGAGCATCGCCTCGGCGCCGACCGTCGTTTTGACGCCCGGCGGGCAGACGCCCGTCAAATGGTAGATGCTCTCTCCCAGCGCCAACTCGACATCGACCTTTCGCTGGCTGCTCGAATAATTGCCCACATCGACCTCCAGCCGGAACTCGCGTCCCTGCTCGATCTGTTCGCGCGGGCCGACCCGCAGCAGCGCCAGGTTGGCAGGGGCGTCTTCCGGAGCAACCGACTCAAGCTGGATCGCGGTATCGACGGGCAACACGGAGAAGTCGGCCGCCGTCCAGTTCGACCGTTGAAAATCACTGACGATCACCAATTCCCGTCGTAGCGCCGTTTCGATTTGGGCTGGGGCGGTGGAATGAACGGCCAGCAGCTCGGCGGCTTTGTTGAGTGCCGGCTGCACGTTCAATCGTTCGGGCAGCGGTCCGGCCTTCGCCAAGGCGTCGCGCAAAGCAGCGGCGTTGCTCGACAAGCGGTCGAAAACAGTTTGCGGCGTGGCGCCGGCCAGAATGAGGTTCATCTGGGTTCCGAAACCATCGAACTGCCGCGCGGCGACCGCGCGAGCGCGTTCGAAAGTGCGAACGCCTCCTTTTTCGGCAGCCATGCTCTGGCTGACGTCGAGCAACACGACGCGCAACGTGCGTCCCTCCGGCCCGTTGAGTGTGACCTGACTGCGGTCGCCGACCAGCGGACGTGCAATCGCTGCGGCCAAGAGCGCCACCGCCGCCATGCGCAGCAACAAAACCAGCCAATCGCGCAGCCGATTGCGCGCCCGCCGTTGTTCGACCACCTCCTTGACGAACCGAATGGTCGATAAAGGCAATCGTGTGGGTCGCGGCCGTGTGAGCAAGTGGACGAGCAACGGTCCCGCTAGAGCCGCTACACCGATCGCGATGGCCCAGGGGTGGAGCATTCCGTCAACCTACCGGCCCGCGGCCCGCGAGTCAAAAGTATCGGATACGGGTAGTGTCTTAACAGTAAGTTGGTCACGACGTATAGGGTGTGACGGCGCTCGCAAGCTCGCTGGTCCACCCTACGTAGGCCAGATCCATAGGCTGACCCCTCCCGCTCGCCACAGGCGAGCGGCACACGTCAGTGTGCCGGTAGTTCGTCAGTTCAGAAGCCGCGGCGCCACGCGGCTTGCGTCCGCAGACACCACCTGGAGGCTCACGCCATCGGTTGAGCTCAGCCGGTTCGTTCCACGAGGAATCCTGCCAGGGTCCGCAAATACGGCGTCGAGGTCACCACGCGTCGATAGTCGCAGCCAATCGCCAAAGCGAGCGAGCGGATCATGGCAACGTGGGCGGCAAACCGGCGCTCGTACAGTGCGCCGATCTCTTGCGGCGAGCAGTCGACCTGCCCTTCGCGCTCGAGGCCCTCGAAGCGAAACGCGGCGCCCTGCGGCAAGCGTTCTTCTTCGGGATGAATGAGGTGTACCAGAATCACTTCCCAATAGCGTCGGCGAAACAACCGCAGGGAAGCGAAGGCGTCGTCGAGATCGTCCCAGAGAAAATCGCTCATGACCAGCAGCACGCCGCGGCGGTTGAGCCGCGTAAACAAGTCGCCAAGCGCTGCCGACATTCGTGTGGTCGGTTCCGTGACGATGTTCTCGATCGCATCGTAGACATGGGCCAAATGGGCCGACGTGCTGCCCGGCGCGATGAATTCGCGCACCTGGTCGGCGGCCAAGGCCAGCCCAACCTGGTCCTGGCCATGCCGGATGACGTGCGCCAAGGCGCTGGCAAGGTGCTGTGCATAGGCCAGCTTGGTTTGCTTCATCTCGACGCCGTGATATGCCATCGAGCCGCTGACGTCGATAAGCAGCGTGCAAACGAGGTTGGTCTCGTCTTGATAAAGCCGCACGTAGGAGCGGCCGGTGCGGGCCAGCACTTTCCAGTCAAGCCGCCGCAGGTCTTCGCCCACTGAGTACTCGCGATAATCGACGAATTCGCCCGCTCCGCCCAACTGGCGCGAAGCGTGCCGGCCCGTGTAGCTTCCTTCAATCCGGTGCCGGGTGCTGAACCGTAGTCCTTCCAGTGCGGTCAACTCCCGCAAATCGAGAAAGGGACGTGTTATTTCGAGGGGCATTCGAGAGGGCTTAGGGTTCAGCGTTCAGGGGTCAGGGTTCAGGGTTCAGGAGAGGGAAGAGGGATGAATGATGAATGATGAGGGATATTGCTGCCGCGCGCGGCTTTCCACTTTCCACTTTCCACTTTCCACTTTCCACTTTCCACTTTCCACTTCCCTCCTGAACCCTCCCTGTTACATTTCCACCTCATTGACCAGACGCTCCACGACCTTGTCGCTCGTCACTTCGTCGCCGACGGCGCGATGATTGACGATAATGCGGTGCCGCAACACGGATAATGCGACGGACCGTATGTCGTCGGTCGTGGGGGCCGTGCGTCCGTTCAATAGAGCATGAGCCTTGCTGGCCAGGACCAGGTTCTGGCTGCCGCGCGGTCCCGCGCCCCACGAGACGTATTGTCGTACAAACGGTGTGGCACGCGACTCTTCCGGACGGCTGGCGCCACAAAGTCTCACGGCATAAGCCGCCACGCTACGCGCTACGGGCACCGACCAGACGAGCTCTCGCAGTTCCAGAAAGGCCGCCCGATCGAAGGCCGCGTCAGGCAATTTCGTGGCCCCCGACGTTGTCGTCAGCACGATCTCTTCCTCTTGCTCGGGCGTCGGGTAGGCAATGCGAATTTCCATCATGAAGCGGTCGAGCTGGGCTTCGGGCAACGGGTACGTCCCTTCTTGCTCGATTGGGTTCTGCGTGGCCACGACGAGAAACGGATCGTCAAGCGGATAGGTTTGCCCGCCCACCGTCACGTGCCGCTCGGCCATCGCTTCGAGCAGGGCCGACTGGGTTTTGGGAGCGGCCCGGTTGATTTCATCGGCCAACAGCAAATTGGCGAACACCGGTCCACGGCGAAAGACCATGGTCGGTTCCCCGTTGTCCGCGTCGCGGCCCAGCAATTCATAGCCGGTAATGTCCGACGGCATCAGGTCGGGCGTAAACTGAACGCGGGCGAATTTCCATTCGAACGCCGAGGCCAGCGCTTTGACCATCAGCGTTTTGGCCAGCCCGGGCACACCGATCAGCAAGGCGTGCGCACCCGTGACGGCACAGGTCATCAAGAGGTCGATGGTTTGGTCCTGACCTACCACCACCTGGTGCAGCGCGTGCCGGATTCGTTGGACGCGCTCGGCGAAGCTCGCCACACGCTCGCTGGCAATTTCTACGGCGGTCGCCATGACTTGGCGCTTTTCGAGGATGGAACAGAAAGCCCAATCGTGCCTGGCGGTTTTACTTTAGCGGTTCCTATAAGAAATATCCAGCAGGCGCCTGTGGCAATCCGCGGCGGTGGCATCGCCCGCGTCCTGCACGCTATTCGGTTCATGGCTTGCCCGATTGGGTTGGGCACGTCAAGCTGCTGGGCATGGATGAGCTGCGCCAGAAGAAAGTTGGCCCGGCGGTTGTGATCGCCGGGATGTTGATCGTCGCAGTCGTTTACCTGCGTTGGCAGGGCCGCGTCTGGTGGTGCGAACAAGGCGATTGGTGGCCCGTTTCGTTCAAGGTCAACTCGCCGCACAATTCGCAGCACATATTTGATCCATACAGTTTTTCCCATTTGTTGCACGGCCTCTTGTTCTTTGGGTTCTTCTGGCTATTCCGCGCGCGAATGAGCTTCTGGTGGCGGCTTGCCGCGGCGACGGCCGTCGAAGTCGCTTGGGAAATGACGGAGAACTCGCCATTCGTCATCAACCGCTATCGAACGGCGACGATCGCCGCGGGCTATCAGGGTGATTCGATCATCAATTCGCTGGGCGACGTGTTGAGTTTTGTCGCCGGCTTTTACCTGGCCCAGCGGCTCGGGCTTTGGAAGGCGGTGCTCGTCTTCTTGGTGGTCGACCTGGCGATGCTGGCGCTGATCCGCGACAACCTTGCGCTCAACGTGCTGATGCTCCTCTGGCCCCTCGACGCCATCCGCCGCTGGCAGGCGGCCGCTTGAGACCCGGAGCTGATAAGCTGAGCAGTGCGGGGAACAAGCCGCTTTCACCTTCTTTATTCGCGCGCATGCGACATTCGTGTCGCACAGCGGGTCGCCCGCACTTCGGCTGCGCGCAGCCAAAGTGCGCAAGGTTCAAAGAACCGCCGCGAGTGCGGCGAGGCTGGCCTGCGCAAAATGCTCGAGTATCAGGCAAGAACGAGGTGAACTTCTATGCTCGATTTGTTCCGCTCCGCCCCCACCGGGCTTGCCCCGGTGGAGCGGTGACTGACAGGCTAGAACGCGCCTCCCGCAACAAATTCCTTCCCGTTTCCGCGTTGCATCCGCCGCCGCAGGCGGCGGATGCAACGCGGAAACG
The DNA here is from genome assembly GCA_035694685.1 of Pirellulales bacterium. Lineage (GTDB taxonomy): Bacteria > Planctomycetota > Planctomycetia > Pirellulales > JAICIG01 > DASSFG01. Next base: position 194 of record DASSFG010000639.1, on the reverse strand, counting down.
GAAAGGAACTGGTTGCGGGAGGCGCGTTCTAGCCTGTCAGTCACCGCTCCACCGGGGCAAGCCCGGCGGGGGCGGAGCGGAACAAATCGAGCATAGAATTTCACCTCGTTCTTGCCTGATATTCGAGCATTTTGCGCAGGCCAGTCCCACCCTACGCCAACAACACACTGTTAAGATACTACGCTGGCAGGAGT
>DASSFG010000638.1:0-17007 GCA_035694685.1 Pirellulales bacterium | reverse complement strand
CGGATCAAATTTGTGATCGTGACAACGGGCACAGTGCACGGTCAGGCTGAGAAACGTCGAAGCGGTCGTGGCGACCATGTCGTCGCGGTCGTTCGAGCGGGCGAGGTCTTTGTCGACCGTTCCCTCGCGCAATTCGACGTGCCCGACAAAATCCCAGGGACCGGCCACGATAAAGCCCGTGGCGACCACAGCCTGCGGATCGTCTGGCCACAGCACGTCGCCCGCCACCTGTTGGGCCACGAAACGACTGTAGGGCATGTCGGCGTTCAAGGCGGTGATGACCCAATCGCGATACGGCCAGGCGTTGGGCCGTGGCTTGTCTTTGTCGTAGCCGTGCGACTCACCGAAGTGCACTACGTCGAGCCAGTGCCGCGCCCAGCGTTCGCCATAGTGCGGCGAAGCCAGCAGCCGGTCTACGAGCCGCTCATAGGCATCCGCCGACGCGTCGCCTAAAAAGGCGTCGATCTCCTCGGGCGTGGGCGGCAGGCCGTGTAAGTCAAATTTCAGCCGCCGCAGCAGCGTGCGGCGGTCCGCGTCGGGCGACGGTTCCAAACGGCACTCGTGCAGTTTCGCCAAGACAAAGGCGTCGATCGCCGTGCGAGTCCAGCTTGAATGCGTTGCCGGCACATGGGGACGGCCTAGCGGCTCAAGCGACCACCAAGGCGCGTCGATGAGCTTTCGCTCTTTGAGCATTAAACTGTCCGGCCAGTGAGCGCCTTCGTCAATCCAGCGGCGGATGATCTCCACTTGTTGCGCCGACAACGGCGGGGCGCCCTTGGGCATTTCAGGCCGCTCACCCGAGATGTATTCCACGAGTAGGCTCTCGTCCGCTTTGGCAGGCACGATCGTCGGACCGCTTTCGCCGCCTTTTGCGAGGCTTTGCTGTGAAGTCAGAGCCAGACCACCTTTGGCATCTTGGCCCTGATGGCAGCGCACACAGTGCGACTCGAAGATCGGCGCCACCTGGTCGCGAAAAAAACCGTCGTCTGCTATGACCGCGCTCGTGCAAGTCACGACGAGTGCAGCCAAACACCAGCGAGGCAGACAGCAACTGGTCATTTATGCTCTCCGCTTGCTCGATGTCGTCGGGCGATCGGCCGCGAGATCTTCCAGAGATGAGAGTCGCTGCGAAAGTAGAGAGCGCCGTCGGCGGCGGCGGGCGAGGCCAGTATCGCCTCGGCAAAGTCAAATTGCGAAACGACCTTGCCGCTTTCGCCAAGCTCGACGACCTGGGCCAGACCTTTGTCGCTGACACAGTACAAATGGTCGCCGGCAATCAGCGGAGTCGCCCAGAACGGCCCGGTCAAGCGCGCCCTCCAGGCAATTTTGCCGCTGGCGGCGTCGGCGCACGTGAGCGCCGAGGCGCTGTTGATCGTGTAAGCGCGCTCGCCTACGACAATCGGACTGGCGTTGGCCGGCCCCAGTTTGTTGTCTTGCCAAGCCACCTCGGGCTTACCGTCGGCCGCCTTCAAGGCCGTCAGCCCCGCGGCGGGAAGATAGACAAAGCGGCTGTCGGACACGGCGGAGGGAATTATCGAGCAACCGACCGCATGTTCCCATCGTTGTTCGCCCGTTTTGGGTTCGTAAACCGTCAGTCGCCCTGGAGATTGCAGCAATACAAGCGTCTGACCGTCGTGACGATAGACGGCCGGCGAGGTCCAGTTCATGGCGTGCTCGCGGTCGTGCCGCCACTGCGTCAGGCCCGTCGTCAGGTCGATGCCGGCGGCGAACGATTCGCCTTTGTTTTCGACCTGCACCACGACGGTGTCGTCGATGATGATGGGCGACGACGCCATCCCCACGTCGTTGGCCGCCGTGGGATAGTCGTAGCCCAGGCCCCGTAGCCATACCAGGTTGCCCGATAGGTCGAAGCAGGCGAGGTCGTTCGAGGAAAAGAAGGCCACGACGAACTGTCCGTCGGAAGCAGGCGTCGGCGCGGCCACGGCCATCGTCGGGTGGCAAAGCGTGCGGCCGGTGGCCCAGATTTGCCGTTCCCAGCGCAGCTCGCCCGTGGCGGCGTCGAACGCCAGCACGTGCAGGCGGTCTCGCCGGAAACCGCTCGAAGCCGTGATGATGACCAGCTTGCCAACGACGATCGGGCTCGAGACTCCTCTGCCCGGCAGATCGACGCGCCAGGCAATCTTTCCGTCGCCGCCTTCATTCCAATCCACGGGCAGCGATTCATCTTTCGCCTCGCCGGTACCCTCATTTCCGCGGAACTGCCGCCACTCGGCAGGGGCAGAGGCACAGTAAACGAGGATGGTAAGCAGAATGGTGCAGCGTTTCATGTTGCGATGAGGGATGGAGGATGAGGGATGAGGGATGAGGGATGAGGGATGAGGGATTGCTTTAGTTTAACCGCAGGGCCAACGGCCCGCGCGGAGATTGCGTTCGCGCGGGCCGTTGGCCCTGCGGTTAAACGAGATTTCCTCCTGCGCGTTCACTAACCCCTACTCCCTCGCGTCATGAATGGCTTGCCCGGCGCTGTCGCAAACGCGAAGCTGAAAACTCCAGCCCTGCGCCCAGTCTTCCTTCTGCTCGTTTTGCAGCACCTTGAGCAAGATCGTGTTGCGGCCTTTGTTCAACGTGCCCCGGCCGACGTACTGGTCCATCTCCGAGCCGGAGTGATAGACGCCGTGTTCGTGGACGAGCCGGCCGTTGAGCCAGAGCTTGGCCGCGTTGTCACGGCCGAGCCGTAACTCGGCCGGCTGCTGTCGATCAGACCAGAATTCGGCCCAGGCATAGCCGACAACACCGTTCTCTTGCCCGATCACTTTATTAAGGTCGACCACGCCGAAATCGTCCTGAGTGGTCGTCTCCTGCCAGCTCAACTGACGTGGATTGCCATCGCGCGGTTTGCCTTCGTAGTGCGCGGTCAGATCGATCTTCTGTTCGGGCGGAAAAGCGACGTCGAACCCTTGCTCGCCGATGTTGTCAAACGGGCCGATGACTTGCCACGTCGTAATAAACCCAAAGTGCTCGGCCAGATTCACCTTGTCGCCCAGTTGCGCCAGCGCGGTCTTGATCGCGTTCACCTGGTCGAGGTCACAGGCGCCGGACAACGCTTCGCGATAGATCGACTTCAAAGCTTCGTCGTCAGCACCGTCGGCCTTTTTGGTGGCGGCCTGGTCGAGAAGCCTGGCCACGGCCTCGCGCCGCAATTCCGGGCTAGGATCGTGCAAGAAGCCGGGAACCATTGCCGCGGCGGTCTTGGCGTCGAACTGCTGGAGCCACTCGAAGGCAAGTCGTCGTCCGCGCGGAGCATGTTCGGTTGCCAGTACAAACGCTTTCAGCCGGTCGAGCGGCAGGCGGTGCTTCGCCTGGGACGTATGCTCGACAATCGTCTCGGCGGCGGCAACGACGTAGTTAGCGGCCAACGGCTCGGCGTGATCGAGCGCGGCGAGCACCTCGCAGAGCGATTCTGCATCGGCCTTGGCAATCCTTTTCCAGGCCGCGCTGGCGGCCACGTTCCCCTCCCCTTCACGCTCAACGCGGAGCAGCACCACAAGGTCCTTTTCCAGCGATGCTTGAGCCGGCGAGTTTGTGTCAGGCTTGCCCGCCCAGGCAATGTTGCCTGCTGCAAGGCAGACCAAACCCACAAAGGCCACGGCAAGCAGCTTGTGTAACTTCAGCGGCGCGTCACGCATGTGGTATCCTCGAACTTGGGCAAACAACAAGGGCCGAAGGCGTCTCAACTCGGGTAGCGAGCTTGGACGTCTCGGCCTCCATCCAAACGGTAGACACACATGGGGGACGAAATCAAGCCCTCACGACCGCGGATAGTGTCTTAACAGTGAGTTGTCCGGCAGAGGTGGCAATATCCGTAGGGTGGGACGAGCCACCCAGAGGGTACCCGGAGTCCCACCAAACAGCCGGCCCGAACAGGTGGGACTCGCTTCGCTCGTCCCACCCTACATGTCATCAGCAACACACTGTTTGGGACACTACCCGACCGACTTGTCGAATAATGGTCATCGTCCACCAACGACTATGCGGCGGCGTACGCGGTCAGGGCGTTCCGCCGGAGAAACTTTTGCAACGCGGTGTCGCCCTTCTCGGAAAAGTAGTCGTGTGCGATTTGGTAGATCGTCGCGTACGGCGCCGCTCGCGCACTGACCGGCCAGTTGCTGCCATAGATCAAACGGTCTTCGCCAAACAGGCGCCAGACCGCATCGAGCACGGGCCGATAAAAAGCCACGTCAGCCGGTGCCTCGCCGTTCGTCTTGCGCGTTCCCTCGGCAAGGGCAGAAACCTTGCAGAACACCCGCTCACCGGCTGCGGCAGCGCGCATGCCCGAGAGCCAGGCGTCGGGCGGCTGCCTGCCGTCGATGCGCAAATTGGCCTCGTGATTGATGACGATCCGCAACTCGGGGATGGCCCGGCCCAAGCGGGCCACGTCGGCCGGCATCTCAGGCCCGCCGTTCACGTCCAGTTCCCGGTTGGTCTCGGCCAGCAACCGCAGCCTGTCTAGCTGTGCCGGACGAGCGAGGGCCGCTTGCAACTCGTCATGATTGATGCGGATGCCGCGGAACCGCCGGTCGTCGCTGAAGCGGGCCAGATGTTTGGCGAAGCCGTCGTCAGCGGTATCCAGCCGCCCCACCACACCGACAATAAACGGCTCGGGGGCCGCCAGGTCGAGCAGCCATTGATTGTCTTCCAGCCAGGTGCTCGCCTCGATCACAATCGTTCCGCTCACGCCCTGCTCGCGCGTCAGCTTCTTAAACTCGTCGGGCAAGACCGGCCGGTAGAGCAGCTCGTCGTTCTTGCCGGGCCACGGCACGCCTTGGGGGCGCGTCGGATCATAGAAGTGCGTGTGAGCGTCAATCGCGCCCTCTTGAGCATCGGCCGAGAACGTTGTTTCGGGCAATGCCAGCGCCATCGCGCCGGCCGCAGTGGTCTCCATGAACGATCGTCGTGACAACGCTAACGCCGCAGGCATTGAAGGCTCGCTATTGAAACATCGGTGTCTACGTGCCCAAACTAACGCGAGCCGCCTGGCGCCGCAATGCGTCGGTCCGTAACCGAATTCGTGGCAGCGCCGGCCATAACTCGATCTCACGGCGCGACTTCTGGGCACACACCGCCGGCCGGAGTGCGATTAGCTATCGCCCGAGCTTACTCTGAGCGCTGGCGCGAGCTGCTGCGAGTGCGGCGGGAAGCTTTTCGGGATGCTTGCCGCCGGCCTGGGCCATGTCGGCTCGGCCGCCGCCGCTGCCGCCGACCACGGCTGCGGCTTCGCGCACCCAGGCGCCCGCGTTCATGCCTTTTGCTTCCACATCCTTGGTGATGCCGGCCACCAGCACGACCTTGCCCTCGCTGCCGCTGGCCAATAGTACCGCCGCCGAACCGGCCTTGCGACGCAACGAGTCGATGAGCTGACGCAAGGCGTCGGCGCCCGCGTCGGGCACGTCGGCCACCACCAGCTTCACGCCGCCGACGTCGGCCGCAGACGCCAGCAGCTCGTCGGCGGAGGCACCGCCCACTTTGCCGCCTGAGGCCAGTTGCTTCTTCAGGTCGCGCACTTCCTTGACCAGCGCCGCCACGCGGTCGGGCACGTCCGTCGGCGGCACGCGCAGCACCGCGGCCGTATCGGCCAGAGCCGCTTCGCTGCGGCGCATGCGGGCAAGCGCCTCTGGACCTGTTACCGCGGTGATCCGCCGTGTTCCGGCCGCTACGCTTTCTTCGCCCACGATGTGAAACAGGCCGACTTGCCCCGTATTGTCGAGGTGCGTGCCGCCGCACAGCTCTTTACTGAACTCACCCATCGAGACCATCCGCACGAGGTCGGGATACTTTTCGCCAAAAAGCATCATCGCCCCCGTTTTGCGGGCCTCGGCGATGGGCAACGTAGTCCACGAAACCTTCGCCCCCTCGACGATATGCGCGTTCACCTCGTCTTCGATCCTCGCCAACTCTTCGCGCGATACCGAATGCGGATTGGCAAAGTCGAAACGCAGCCAGTCGCGATCGACCTTCGAACCTTGCTGTTGAGCATGCTTGCCCAGGTGCTTTTGCAGTGCGTGGTGCAGAATGTGCGTCGCCGAATGAGCGCGGCGAATCCCCTGCCTTCGCTCAACGTCGACGCGGGCCGTCACTGCGGCACCCTGGCAGATGACGCCTGAGCGCAGATGCCCCCGGTGCAACGTGAAATTGCTTTCCTTCTGCGTGTCGATCACCTCGAAGCGAAAGCCCGCGCCGACGATGTCGCCGGTATCGCCCACTTGCCCGCCGCTCTCGCCGTAAAACGGCGTGCGGTCCAGCACCACCACGATCGGATCCTTGTGATTCACTTCCTCGATCTTGTCGCAAAGCTGGTCGTGGGCGATGAGGCCCACCACTTTGCCGCACGCTTCGGTCGTGTCGTAGCCGAGGAACTCGCTGCCGTGCAGGGCTTTTTTCAAGCCGTCGAGCGGCCCGGACTTGAAGAGCTCCAGCTTTTGCTCTGATCCCGACTTTTCGCCATGCTCCTCCATCGCCCTGCGATAGCCTTCCCAATCGAACGTGAAGTTGTGCTCGGCGGACATCGTCTCGAACAGCTCGGGCGGGAAGCCGTAAGTCGTGTACATGTCGGCTGCTTCGTGTCCGGAGACCATCATCCGGCCTTCCTTGGCCATCGCCGTGAAGATTCGTTCGATTCGCTCCAGACCGCCGTCGATCGTCGAAAAGAAGTTGTCTTCTTCCTTCTCGATCACCTGGCTGACGCGCTCGGTGGTGTCTTGCAGGTCGGGATAAGGCCGCTTCATCATTTCGGCCACGAGCGGCACCAGGCGGTGGAGGAAAGGCGCGTGCATACCGAGCTGATGGCCGTCGAGCACGGCCCGCCGCAGCAATCGCTTGATGACGTACTTCTCCCGCTTGGGACCGGGATAGACCTCTTCGTGGATGGCAAAGGTGCAGGCCCGCACGTGGTCGGTGATGCGGCGCAAGCGGCGGCCGGTGTCGCTGGCCGGATCGTATTTGAGGCCGCACACCTCCGCGGCGGCTTCCACGATGGGCCGCAAGATATCGATGTGAAAATTGCTATCGACGCCTTGTAGCACAGCGGCGGTGCGCTCCAGCCCCATGCCGGTGTCGATGTTCTTGCTAGGCAAAGGACGAAGGTTGTTGGGCGGGTCGCCCACGCGGTTGAACTGCGTGAACACGAGGTTCCAGATTTCGACCGAGCCGGCGCCTGGCGGATGAAAGAAGATTTCGCTGCACGGGCCGCAAACGCCGTCGGGACCCTGGCTGGGAGCGCCGGCCGGCCAGAAATTGTCGTCTTCGCCCATCCGCTCAATGCGCTCGGTCGAGAGCTTGATGTCGTTCGCCCAGATTGCGGCGGCCTCTTCGTCGTCGTGATAGACCGAGACCGTCAGCCGGTCGGCATCGAGGCCGAGCCACTTCTTGCTGGTAAGAAACTCCCAGGCCCAGTTGATCGCTTCGCGCTTGAAGTAGTCGCCAAAGCTGAAGTTGCCCAGCATCTCAAAAAATGTGTGGTGGTACGCAGTGCGGCCGACGTTGTCGATGTCTCCTGTGCGCAGACATTTCTGGCAGGTCGTAGCGCGGGTGAAATCCAGCTTGCACTTGCCGAGGAAATGGTCTTTGAACTGGTTCATGCCGGCGGGCGTGAACAGAACCGACGGATCCCAGCGCGGCACCAGCACGTCGCTAGGCCGCCGCACGCAGCCTTTCGACTCGAAGAAACTCAGATATTTTTCGCGGAGCTCGTCCGTTTTCATGAGGCGAACAGCAGGGGTCGGTAAGAAAGAAACAACATAATATACGGTAGCGTCGAAAGCGGGTAGCGCCTTTGGAGTGCGGCGATTCATCGCCGCTTTTCCTTGTCGCGGAGCGACTTTCTTTTGGCTGCTCTCGATGAAGCGCGGCTAGATGTAGTACATGTTCTCGCTGGTTTGCCGTGCGCGTTCCACCAGATCGGCAAAGGTGATGGCCTGCAATGCCTGTCGTTCGGTGTCGGCCACTTCTTGCCAGGCGGATTGTAACACCATGGCCGAACGCGAATCGGCCGAAGCGCTGGTGCTAATCGGCTCGTCGGCGCCTTCGATGACGTTCATCACTTCGCCCAGCGATATCTCGTCGGGAGGCTTGATAAGTTGATAACCACCCGACGCGCCGCGCGTGCTCGCCACCAGGCCGGCCCCTTTAAGCTGCAAGAGGATCTGCACCAGAAAACGGGCCGGCACGCCATGCTCTTCGGCAATCGTGCGAATGCGCACCGGCTCGCCCGAGCCATAACGGGCGGCCAGTTCCAGCATGGCAATGCAAGCGTATTCCGTCTTCGCTGAGATCTTCACACGAACCCAAACAAGTCCAGGGCCGCAGTACGTTGAGGATCAATGATGAGGGATGAAGGATGACAGAGAGCGACGAGGTGCTTCATGGCCGGCCGCGACGCCCGACCTCTTATCCCTCATCTCTCATCTTTCATCTCTCATCTTTCACCCAGGGTGTGCAAACCACACTCAGTCTTTGCCGTACCGCTCCAACGGCCGGCGCGCTCGTCTTCACCGAACATCACCGCCCGCGTGCAGGGCCAGCAGCCAATGCTCGTATACCCCTGGTCGTGCAGCGGATTGTAGGGCACGTCTTCCGCGACAATCAGTTTCCAAACTTCGTTCTTCGTCCAGTTGGCCAAGGGGCTGATTTTGACCAGGCCGAATTTTTTATCCCAACCGACGATCGGCGCCTTTGCCCGGTCGGGGCTTTGATCGCGGCGGATGCCGCTCATCCACGCCCGCATGCCCTTGGCTGCGTCCTTCAGCACCGCGATCTTGCGATCGAAACAGCATTGATCGGGGTTGGTCTTATAGACCGGGCCACCGTGCTGCGCTTCGTACTCGGCTACCGAGATCGCTGGTTGCTTTAGCTCCACCTCGATGCCGTAACGCGCGGCGATGCGGTCGCGCAACTCGAGCGTTTCTTTAAACTGATAGCCTGTGTCGAGGTTGAAAACGGCCGTTCGCGGTTCAATCGCAGCCAACCAGTGCAAAATCAAGCACCCTTCCGGTCCAAATGCGGTGGCCATCGTGAGCTGTGGAAAGAACTCCTGCACCGCCCAAGCGATGATTTCCGGCGGGCTGGCGGACTCCAGTCGTTGGCTTTGCTCGGTCAACCATTCCGCCGAAGGCGGCCACGCGGGCTCTTGCACGCGATCGGTGATAGCCTTACCGTTGCGTGCGGCAGAGGGCACGACGCTTGTTTGCGGTTCGACGCTGACGGGCATGGCGTAGGCGAGCATGTAAGGGCGCGATCGTTTGGTTGAATGCTACTAATGTTACTTACCTAAGTCAACTATCCGTTTCATTGAGTATCGGCCGCCAAGGCAACGATTCTTCACGGCGAGATGGATTTGCCGGTCCTGCTGCCTCGCATGAATTAGAATTCTTCGAACATAACCATTGTGTAGGTAGCCACTTATGGCGACACCGCATTCCTGTACCAAGCGTTGCCTCTCGGTCGTCGCATTGTTGTCGTTGACCTTTCACAGCCGGCTCAATGGCGACGAGCAGTCGGACTGGCCGCGGTGGAGGGGGCCGACAGGACAAGGGAGGGCAAAAGGAGCTGCATTGCCTACTGAGTGGCCAGCCAAACTGGATCCAGCTTGGGAGGCGACTTTGGGGAGCGGTTGGTCGTCGCCGGTGGTATCCGCAGGCAGGGTTTTTGTTACCGACCGACAAGATGACCGCGAACGCGCCGTGGCATTTGACGCGTCGAGCGGCAAAGAACTTTGGCAGCGTGCCGACCCGGTCGATTTCGATCCGCACCAGGTCGGTGCTCGCCACGGCAACGGTCCCAAGAGCACGCCGGCGGTCGATGACGGCAAGGTTTACAGTCTGGGAATCGCCGGACGCCTGCAATGTCTCGACGCCGGCAGTGGCAAGCGGATCTGGGAGGTTAATTTCCCGGCCAAGTACGGCACGCGTGAACGGCTTGCCGGCGGCCGCGCCTATGTAAAAGGCACCGATTCGGTGATTGTGCCCGTGGCCAAAGAGGAAGGCGCCCCGGTCCCTTTGTTCGGCTATACCGGCTCGGTGCTGGTCGCCGGCGGACTCGTCATATCTCCTGTCGGCGGCGAAAACGCCGGCACGATCATGGCCTTCGACGCCAAAACCGGGAAAGAAGTCTGGCGCGCGCTCAACGACGAGGTATCGTACTCGTCGCCGCTCGCAGCCAAACTCGCCGGCATCGAGCAGGTGGTGGTGATGACCGGCCCCGAGGTCGTCGGACTGGAGTTGAAAACCGGCCGCAAACTGTGGAGCAGTCCGTTCCAGATCCAATATAACGAGAGCATCAGCACTCCGGCCGTCGCCGATCCATACGTCGTGGTAACGGGCGACGGACGACCGCTGACGGCATTCAAAATCTCCCGCCGCGGCGAGGGCTGTTCGCTCGACGTCGCCTGGCAGAATCGTGACTTGAGCAGCTATCTCTCCTCGATGCTCATTCACGACGGGCACGTTTACGGCATGAACAACGAGGGCGAATTTGCCTGCGTGCGGCTAAGCGACGGTAAGACGGTTTGGATCGACGGTCGCCATGGCTACTATTGCACACCGCTCTTGGCCGACGGCCAACTCCTCTGCCTGAACCAAAAAGGCGAACTGCTGGTCCTGGCCGCGACGCCAAAATCCTTTCAGCCGCTTGCGACGATCGCGCCCAAATCGTTCCCGCCGCTCACGACGATCAAACTGACCGAGCGTGCCACCTGGACCTCGCCCGCCCTCGTGGGCAAGTGGCTGTATGTCCGCGCGCAGGAGCGGCTCCTCGCCTTCGAGTTGAAGTAAGGCGCCTTTGGAGTGCGGCGATTTATCGCCGCTTTTGCATGTCGCGGAGCGACCTTCTAATCGGCGCCGTCCGCTCGTTCCGCCGCAGTTGCTTGTTTCGGCGCTGGCGCGTCGTGTGGCGGGTGCAGCGGTTGCAAGTCCGCGCCGCCGTGGAACGGTTTTAGGGCTGCGTCGGCCGATAACTGCGGGCTGGCCAGATAGCGCTCGGGCGAACGGTCGAACTCCTGGAAGTTTTTCTCGTTGGCAAAGAGAAAAACGCGCCCCTGGTAAAACGCCCCGTGTTCGCGCAGGCCGGGTACGATTTGGCCCTTGTCCACGGCCAGTACAGGGTCGTTGCCATTCAATACCGGACAATAGCGAGCGGGGTCTTTCAAAAACGCTTGCTGAGCGGCCCGATCAACAAACAAGTACGTTCTTCCCCGCTGCACCGCACCGTACTCCACTCGGCCGACTTGCCATCGCCGCTTTTCGACCAGCGTCACGCAGCAGTAGCCGTCGAGCATGGCGGCCGCTGGGGGATTCTCAGCCGTGCCAGCCGCCTCCGATTCCAGACGCTGTTCGAGCTTTTTCAGCCGATCGGTCAGACCCATCGCCAGCCATTTCAGTTCGAGAACCTCTTGCTTGAGCGACTTGGCGGGCTCAGGCTCAGCTCCAGGCTCGTGTTTGGGAATGGGGAAATAGTCGCCGGGTAGGTAGCCAGGAATTTCGCCCGGCAATGCTGCACGATACGTGGGGATATCGGCTAACGGTGGCGCCGGTCGAGCGGGCGGTGGTCCGGGATAAGTTAAGGGGTCGGGCAGTTCAGAAACGTCGGCAAGTGGCGACGGCTCGACAGGCGCCGCCAGCGTCTGCAGCCGTTGCTTGACCCAATCCGAAAGCAGCGAGCGCCACAGGCCGTCGAAGGCATTGCTCGTGGCCTGCGTCGTCGTCGCCGTCTTGTCCGTTCGCAGCGCCGCGACAAAGTGCTTCAGAACGTCAGCTTGTGGCTCATCGAGCAAGGCGAAGCGATCGAGCAAAGCGACGATCGCCTCGACGTCGTTGTCGTCGAGAGCGCGCACCGCCGAGGTGATATGCAACAAGCATTCGCTGAGCACGCCGTGGTCGGAGACCAGCCCCCGGCAGTCGCCTTGAAAGGCGGCTAAAGAAAGCCGTCGCAGACCTCGCCGGGCGCAGAGTTGCGACAACTCGGGCATATCGGCGGCCCGTAGCATCTCAGCCGACGCCAACGCACAAACCGCTCCGTTACCGTCGGCCGGCTGGCAGGCCAGTTCGTCGGAAGCTTGTCTTCGCCGGTCAGTCAGCAGCAATGCGCCGTGACACCAAACCGATTCCAGCCAACTGCCCGGCGGCAACAGAGCATGTCCCAAACGCACGGCGAACAATCGCACCAACAAATCCCTTTGCGCAAGCAACTCAGGGAGTGAGTTGAAGTGGAAGCTAAAATAGGGGTACGGAATGGCGAAGCCGCCTTCGTCCGGCGCCGCCATTTGAGAGATCAGTTTGTCAAAAGGCGTCAGAAGGCCGTGCTCGAAGAGCTTGCCGACGGCCGCGTAACCATCTTTCGATTGCAGGTCGTACCGTTCGGCTTCGCGGCAGAGGAATTCCGCCAGGCAGCTCAATGGCCGATGGTCGTCCGCCGCATTCGGCCAGTCGGCGCTGGCGTTTTCGATTTCGGCCAGGCGGCGATTAAACTCTCCAGGGGCCAGCGTGATGTGCGGACAGTGGGCGTCGTCAGGGTCGGCCTTCCCTTCGTCGCTGGCGGCGTCGGCGATTTGTTCGATAAGCCGGCCGGTGCGCGAGTCGACTTTCATCCGGCGATGCTTCCATTCGAAACAAACGACTTCACCTTCCCAAGTCGCTTTGGCGTCGTGCGTGCGAACGACCGACAGGGCGGCAGCCGCGGACAGTCTTAGGTGCATCTGGACGTGCCGCCGGAGCGCCTTCGAAGCCGTTCGCCGCAAACCGACTCCCGCCGTCAGACTACCTCGACCACTCAAGGCGGGCTGGCCGTCAACGAGCGTAATCGCCGCGTTACCCATGATGGGAGCGGGCGGCGGGGCCGCGTCGATCTTGCGTCGTTGCATGCGCGAATATAGCCCCACGCGTTCTTCGGCCATCACGACGGCGCTCAAGAAACCGCCGTCGCCGTTCTGCCCGTCAAGAACGATCGGCGGTTCGACCGCGACGATGAAACCGTGCCGTGGAGCAAACACGAGCGAAACATGCTGCTGCGGAAAGCGCACCAGTAACTCGTCGCCGCTTTCGTCAAACTTCTCGACCCACTCGGCAAGCTTTAAGAGCGCGACCTCTTCGGGCGTGAGCAGGGCCGCCAGCGGCGGCGCCAACGGGTACTCGCGGAGCGAGAGTTTCGGCTGCCAGTCATCACCGCGCTGTTCAAGCTCGTCCAACTTCCAGCCGACTCGTAGAAGCCGGCCGGAGCGCTGCAAGCGATGCTCGATCTGCCGACGCAGCTCTTTGGTCAGCGGCGCTTGCGCTTCAACTGCCAGATAGGTGAACAAGTCTTCGCGTGAATGGCTGGAGTTGCCGCTGATTTCTACGTCGGCCAGAGTGCTCGACGGCCCTGCGTCGAGGATGTCGATCGTCAACGTGGCCGTCCTCGACTCTCTATCGGGCTCGACGACAACCTTCAACGTCGGCCGATAAAAGCCTTGGTCTGCGAGGAGCTCGGCCACTTTCGTTGTCAGCCAGTTCTGATATTCGGTGTTGAACGAGGCCGGTTCATCTGCGGACCAGGCTGGGCGCCCAGAGCCTAGGCCATCGCCCGTGGTCAGTTGATTCGTGAGCTTGTCCACGTCGACGACCTTGGCGCCGGATATCTTCACGGCGCCCCGCCCGTAACGATCGCCTTCGTCGATCGCGGCAGTGAGTTTGCCCTCGGCGGTCGCGACCGTGACTTTGACGTCGGGAAAACCGGCCGACTGGTAGCCGGCGGTCAGCTTGGCGGCAATGACCTGTGTCAAGCCGTCGAGCGGTTCCCCGGTTTCGCAGGCCGCGACGACGTCAAGTTCGTTCAGCAGTGCCGAACGGATTTCCGCGGGCGAAAAAGTCTTCGTCCCTTCGATTGCCCAAGACGACGGCTGGCCGAAATTGCCGACGGGTTGCGAGTCGTCAGCAGCCGAGGCTGAGAAGGCAACAGCGCTGAAAAGCAGAAAGCAAACCGCCGCGAACCATCCCTGGACCTTCATCGTGCGACTCCTTCGCGAAAGGATAGACATTGTCCGGCAAACGCCCGCGTCCGCCGAAGCCGGACCAATCTAACGTCCCCCCTTCGCTTGGGGCAACGTCAATCATGCTTTCCTTTTTGCCTTGGCAGGCTAAACTGGCCCGCATAAGCCGAGGATTTCAGTTCAGCTCGAACGCGTAACTATGCTCATCGTTCACGCCGCGGAATTAATTGACTTTGCCACCAGGCTATTGGCCGCCGGAGGCGTTGCCGACGACGAAGCGCGACTCGTGGCAAAAAGCCTGGTGGGCGCCAACTTGCGCGGGCACGATTCGCACGGTGTGATGCGAATCCCTTTTTATCTCGACTCGGTCGCCAAGGGCGAGTTGAAGCCTGGGGCCGTCTTCACCGTGCTGAAACAATCGCCCACGACGCTCGTCGCCGACGGCGGCTGGGGTTTCGGACAAACGCAAGCGACGCGGCTCACCCAGGCCCTCATCGAAAAGGCCCAGGATTCGGGCACCGGGCTGGGCACCTTGATTCACTGCGGGCACATCGGCCGGCTCGGCGAGTATTGCGAGCAGGCCGCCGCCGCGGGACTTGTCTCGATGGTCATGGTCAACACGCACGGCTTTGCCCGGCGCGTGGCACCGCCGGGCGGCAAGGCGCCTCGCTTGGGAACAAACCCGCTGGCCATCGGGGCGCCTGCCGAGCCGGGTCCGCTGGTGCTCGATTTTGGCACGAGCGCCACGGCCGAAGGAAAGGTGCGCGTGAAGAAGATCGCCGGACAGCTTTGCCCTGATGGCTGGCTCCTGGACGCCGACGGCAAGCCGACCAACGATCCCAATACGCTCTATGCCGATCCGCCCGGCACGATTTTGCCCATGGGCGGGCCGCAAGCCTACAAGGGATTCGGGCTGGCCCTGATGGTCGAGATTTTTGCCGGCGCTCTTTCCGGCGGCGTGACAATCCGCGAGCGGCCCATCACGCAGAACGGCAACTGCGTGTTCATGCTGCTGGTCGATCCGGAGTACATCGGCGGACACGATCATTTTGCAAGCGAAGTTGCACAACTCTGCCGATTCGTGCGCGATTGTCCACGGATCGACGGTGTCGACGCCATCCAGCTTCCCGGCGACCCGGAGCGTCGCATGCTAGACCAGCGCACGAAGCACGGCATTGAGCTCGACGACGGCAACTGGCGACAGCTCACCGCGCTGGCGGAAAAACTCGGCGTACGCGTCAGCGCGAGCGCGGCCTCGAAGCCGTAGTGGTTTGTCAGCCGTGATGGATGGTGGCGACTATAGCGTAGGGTGGGACGAGCGAAGCGAGTCCCACCATGATTTGAGCTGATGGTGGGACTCGCGTCGCTCGTCCCACCCTACGACTATGGCGACGATCTTATAATCCATCATTTGAGTATTGACAAAACAGTATTTGCCGTGGACCAACCAGCAGCGCCTCTGAGCCGGATCGAGCAGCAGTTCGAGCGCTGGCGCGCGCTCGCCGGATGGGTGCTGGCGCCGCTGGCGTTCATCGCGGTGTGGCAGGCCGAGTTTCCGTCGCTGAAGCCGGAGGCGCACCGGCTGGCGGCGGTGCTGGCCGCGGTCGTGACGCTGTGGATCACCGAAGCGGTCGCCATGCCCGTGACGGCGCTGCTCGGAGCGTCGCTTTGTGTGGTGCTGCGCGTGGCGCCGGCGAAGGAGGTGTTTGCTCCTTTTGCCGATCCAATCATGTTCCTGTTTATCGGCTCATTTATCCTGGCCCGCGCGATTTTTCTGCACGGGCTCGACCGCCGGCTCGCGTTCGGCGCACTGTCGCTCGGTTGGGTCGGCGGCAGCCCGAGCCGGATTCTTTTTGCCTTTGGCGCGGTTACCGCCGTGATGTCGGCGTGGATTTCGAATACGGCTACTACCGCCATGATGTTTGCCATCGGTTTATCGATCTTGCGGTTCCTGATGGGCAACGGCGAAACTCCCGCCGTAGTCGACCGCCGTTATGCGACCGGGCTGATGCTGATGACGTCCTTCGCCGCCTCGATCGGCGGCCTGGCCACGCCCGTCGGCACGCCTCCCAACCTGATCGGCCTGGGGACGATCCGCGACGCGCTCGGCGTGGAGATACCCTTCCTCAAATGGTCGTTTGTCGGCGTGCCGATCGTGGTCTGCCTGTTTCTCTACTTGTTCATTTATCTGAACTGGCTTTGCACGGGCGGCAGCAAACCATTCGGCGTGAGCGGGTCTCCGTTGGCCGATGAGCGACGGCGTCTCGGGCCATGGACGAGCGGCCAACGGTCGACCGTCGTCGCCTTTGCGATTACGGTGCTGCTGTGGATCGCACCTGGCGTTGTAGCGGTGACCGCGGGTGAGCAAAGCGAGGTCTATAAGACGCTGAGCAAATGCCTGCCCGAATCGGTGGCGGCGTTGTTGGGCGCCGCGTTGTTGTTCGTACTGCCCGGCGACCGTCAAGGCAGGGCCATCACCTGGCGTGAAGCGGTCGAAATCGACTGGGGCGTGGTGCTGTTGTATGGCGGCGGTTTTGCGCTGGGAGTGCTATCGGAAAGGCTGGGGCTGGCGGCCTCGCTGGGCAAGAGCCTGGTGGGGCTGCTGCCCTCGACCAGCGGACTGACGCTCGTCATTGCTTCGGCCGCGGTGGCCACGCTAGTTTCGGAGCTCACCAGCAATACGGCCAGCGCGATCATCGTGGTTCCGGTGGCCATCAATATCGCTCAAGCAGCGGGGGCCGACCCTCTGGAGCCCGCACTGGCTGCCACCTTCGCTGCCAGCCTGGGCTTCATGCTGCCCGTGTCGACTCCCTGCAACGCCATCGTCTACGGTTCGGGCTATGTTCCACTGACACGCATGGTGCGTTATGGACTGCTGCTCGACGTGGCCGGTGTCGCGGTGATCGTCGTGATGGTGCGTTTGTTGAGCCGCTGGGTGCTGTAGAGTCTTAACAATGCATTGCTGACAACATGTAGGGTGGGAAGAGCGAAGCGGGTCCCACCTGTTCGGCTGACTGTTTGGTGGGACTCGCTTC
>DASSFG010000637.1:0-5007 GCA_035694685.1 Pirellulales bacterium | reverse complement strand
GCCGCCGGCCCCGGTCACGACGGAAGTCGTATCGCCGTCGCTGGGATTCAGCAAGGGGTCGTAAATATTGCCGAACTGGTCCTGGTGCGGAAAGAAGTAATTGGTCGTCATCTTCGCGCCGACCGTCCCGCTGGTTTTGCTGATCAACGTGTTCTGGCCGCCGCCGCCTAACATCATGTCGCTGCCGCCGCCGCCCGTCAGCGTGTCGTTTCCGTCGCCGCCGATCAGCAGTGCTGAGACGGCGGGCTGTCCGGTCTTGGGATTGCCTACCGAGGCGTTGGTGAGTGCATCGTTGCCGCCCTCGCCGTAGATTACGACGCCCGCGATTCCCGACATCTGAATGACATTGCCGGCGTTGGTGCCGTTGTTGTTGGCCGCCAGGTCCTGCACGGTGATGTTATCCGCGCCGGTGGTCAGCGGCCCAGGACCGTTACCCAAGACGCGCAGCAAATTGCTGGTCCCGGGAGTCACCGGCGGCGACTGGGTTCCGGCAAGCACGGGCGGCAGAGAGCCGCCATAGACCGTCAAATTGGCGGGCAAAACGTCGCTGGTGTAGGGTGCGATCAACGTGGGCGGGACTTGCACGTTGAAAATGTTGTTGCCGCCGTTACCTGACACGTTGAGATTCGCCAGCGAGCCGACCGTGTAGGTCAGATCGGCGCCCAAGTGCGTGAATGGCGTGTTGTATTGCGGCTTCGTGCCGGTGGGGGCCAGCGCCACGGTGTGCGAGTCGACATAGAAGCTGTTGTTGCCGTTCGCAGCGCCCACAATGTCGAGCGTGGCCTTGCCGCCCAGGGATCCTTGCAAACTGAAAGGAAAAGCCAATGGTTGCTTGTAATTGACCACCGTGGTATTGGCTGCCGCATCACTGGCAAAGGTGTTGGTGGCGACCGAATTGACGAAGAGATGTTCGCCGCCCACGGTATCGTTGAAGTGCAACCCGTCCATATTGGCATAGGTAATATTGCCGGCGGTGCCCGGCGGTGGCGTGGGCGTCGGCGGTGAAGTCGGCGTCAGTAATTGCGGGCCGGTGATCGTATTACCGTTGAGTGTCCAATCGCTGGCAGCTCCGGCGCTCGACGGCGTACCCGGATTGCTGGGATTAAGGATGGCGCCTGCATCGTCGATGTAAAGCTGGCTGTTGGTACCGGAGCTCATGCCGTCCAGTATCAGATGACCCGTAATCCCCGTGCTGTTTGGCACGTTCGGATCCGGCCCGAAAGTGACTAAAAGCTCATTTCGCTGATTGAGTTGATTGGGTGGCTGGGCGAGCAGCACACCCTCGGGCTGCCCTGCCTTCGGCGGCACCCCCGCCAAACCCGTGGTTGTGCCGTTGGCCACCTGATTTGAGCCGGCCGAGAGCGCGACCTCAAACGTATTTGCAACCCCCGCCGTTCCGCGGATGGTGAGACTGTCATTGGGATCGAGCGCCGAGCTGCCGGTGTAGTTGAACATCGGCGCATTGGCTGGAAAATTGGCCGGCGCCTCGAAGAACGCACCGGCGTTGTTGTCGATGATGAAGTTGGAGTTGATCGTCGTACCGGCCTGAATCTGGATCGTGGAATTGATGGTGGCCAGATTGGCGCCGGTGTCGGCAAAATTGCCGCTGTTGTTGCCGTCGAGCAGGATTTCGCCCGAATTCGGATCGACCTTGAGCACGCCCGTATCGCTCGAGGTGCCCACTCCCTGAATGGTCAGGGCGCCGGTGGAATTGACGAACGTGGCGACCCACGTCAGAAGCTGCCGCTCTTCCAGCCATTCCATGCGTGGACGGCGACGATGAGGTTGCTGCGCGCGGGCGCGCGAAGTGCTACGCTTCCGAGACAGACTTTGACCCAGAGCCCGAAACGGCGAAAAACGTCTCATTGTTGGCGAGCTACCTTATGGAAAATGGGCGCGAGAGTGACTTGTGCGAACTTCGCGCAAGCACCCTTCGATTCCGTGTTGTTGATCAACGAGCGCACACCAAGCGTGAGCCTGCCGGCCCTCGAGTGATGGCGGGCCCGGTTTCCCAGACTGGCTCGCAGCGACGGATCTCGCCAGCCCCCCTAATGGCTGGCGATGCCCTCTTGGCAATTCATGAAAGCCTCGGTGCGGCGCCCCGGCGTCCGCCTCAGCGCCCTTTGCTGCGACAAGGAAACAGAGCTTTAAAACTCCATTAAATCTCGGCTGGCGGCTAAGTCAAGAAAAATCACTCTTCCCCCTGGTGGCGAACGATGTCGCCCTCGACCATATAGATGATGTCTTCCGCCACGTTCGTGGCCATGTCGCCCAGCCGCTCCAGGTGCTTGGCGATCGAATAGAGCTTCATCAGCGTTTCGGTCTGGTCGGGGTGCTCTTTGATGGCCGCCCTGATTTTCTCGTGAATGGTGCGGCGCATGCCGTCCAGCTCGTCGTCGGACTGGCGCACCTGATGGGCCAAGGCTGAATCCCCCCTCACCAGGGCGTCGAGGCTGTTTTTCACCATTTCCTGAGCGCGCACCGCCATCGCCCGAAAATCGACCGGCACGTCGACCCGGTCGACCCGCGACAAATACAGCACCCGTTTGGCGATGTTCTTGGCTAAATCGCCCATTCGCTCCAGATCGTTGTTGATTTTGAGGACCGCCACGACGAACCTCAGGTCGACGGCCACCGGCTGATAGAGGGCCAGCACCTTCAGGCAGTCTTCTTCGACGTCGACCTCCATGCGGTCGATCTCGCTGTCTTCCTCCAGCACCTTGAAGGCGAGCGATTCGTCGTGCTCCACCAGTGCGGTGACGGCATTGGCGATGGCGGCCTCGACCATCGAGCCGACAAACAGAATCTTCTGCTTGAGGTGCTCGATTTGTCGGTGCAGGTGCTTGGGCATGGATTCCATCCTAACGCTGCGCCGCGCCGCAGTAAAAGGCTTTGGCGCACCTGTTCCTGTAATTATAATGGAAGGTGACCCGAACTGGCGTCTTAGAAGAAAGCTAGAAAGGCGTTGTCAATCACGACACAAGCGTCCTTACACGCGGCTACGGCGATGAGCGCGTCGTTCCAGGTACCGTTGTGCGTTTACGTTGTCGACGACGACATCGACACCACAGACAGTATGCGCTCGTTGTTTGCGTTGTGGGGCCATCAGGTGTACGTCGCGAACGACGGGGCCAGGGCTATCGAGCAGGCGCCGCTCATCAAGCCGAACCTGATGGTCGTTGACCTGGCCATGCCCGGTGTCGATGGTCTGGAGTTGGCGCGCCGAGTCCGCCAACATCCCTCGCTGGCTGAGACTTCGCTGGTGGCCCTGACGGGCTATGCCGACCCGACGTATTGCCACGAAGCACTGGCGGCGGGGTTCGCAGATTGGCTCGTCAAGCCGGCGCCCATCGCCGCGCTCGAGTCGATGCTTGACCGCGTTCGCGCCCTCACTTCAGCGTCGCGCGAGCGGGCAGCCATGTCGCTCGAAGGGGCCGCCGCAAGCCTGCAAAAGGCCAAGGGCCGGCAGCAGGTGGAGGAAGACGGCCAGGGGGCGGTGGTGTCCGACGCCGTACCGGTGCGTGTTGAAAAGTCAGCCATCAGCGACATTCTGACCTTAAACGATCGGCCGGCCGCCGAGCGGTTGCGGCAATGGTTGCGCGAACGTGGCTGTCGCGTAGGACCGGTCTTCGAACCCGGGCCCGGTCGGGCCGCGTTCTTTAATTACTCACGCCGACAGGCCCGCTTGTTGCTTCGCGAAAACCGCGAGTTTCGCATCGCCGAGTAACGAGAAACTCAAATCGCAAAACGTGAATCCACGATGGATAACGCCAGCCGCGCTTGCCTCTTCCTTGCAGCTCTTACGTTGACCTTGGCCGGCTCGGCTCGGGCGGCGGACGACGCGGGCTATCAGCTCGACGATCCGCAATTGCAATTGGCGACCATCGACTCATCGGCCGACGAGTCGTTTTTTTCGGTGCGCGCCGATACTTTGGGACGAGTTTTCGTAGGTGGGCGACGTTCGCTTTTCGTTTACGAACCCGACGAGCAAGGCGGCTACCGGCCCCGGCGACTGCTCTACCAGTTCCCGGAGCATACCTGGATCAACGACATTGCCATTCGCGGCGACGATCTCTACCTGCTCACCGTGAGCGCACTTTACGTGATGCCGGGCGCCGCCACGCACGGAGAAGGGCTACAGGTGCGGCGGCTGCTGTGGGGCGTTCCGCTCGGGCATGTCCACCAGTGCTTTCACGCATTGGCTTGGGGACCGGAAGGTGATCTCTACCTCTCGATGGGCGATCCGGTGGTAAGCTATGGCGACTTCAGCCGTCCAGATCATTGGTGCCACTGGACGTTTTTCAGCCAGCCAGACGATACGCCCACGCCTTATAGCGGTGTGGGCGGCGTCTTCCGTTGCCGGCCCGACGGTACGCGATTTCAAGTCGTCTCCCGCGGCATGCGCAACGCTTGCGGGCTGGCGTTTGACCGCCACTGGAACCTGTTTTCGAACGACAACGACCACGAAAGCATTCCCGATCTTTACGTCCCCGGGCGGGTGCTGCACGTCACGCCGCACGCCGAATTCTTTTGGCCGCGCGGCTGGATGGTGGAAAAGTCGCCCGACCGCCGCGATCTGCTCGATACGCTATTTGCCGGCATGGGGCGCGCCGTACCAGTCGGGCAGGCCTGCTACGACGACGACTTCTTACCGGAAGCGTATCGCAACAATTTGCTCATTGCCCGTTGGGGCATCCGCGCGGTGACGCGCTATCCGCTCGAGCGGCGTGGAGCTAGCTTTCGGGCTAGCGAGCGAATGTTGCTTTCTTGCCAGAACGACGCTCGACCCGTGGGCGTCTGCGTTGGCCGTGGCGGACGACTGTTTGCCACGATTGCCTATATGGCTCACAACGAAGGTTCGCCGGTCTACAAGAGCGATCTGGTGATGATCACGCGGCGCGACGATCCGATTTCTCATCCCTTCGAGGCGATCGATCTTGTCAGCGCCGAACCCGACCGTCTCTGGCGGGAGTTATCGAAAGTGTCGTGGTCGCGCCGGAATGCTGC
>DASSFG010000636.1:0-5555 GCA_035694685.1 Pirellulales bacterium | reverse complement strand
CTCAGCGTGAGCGTGCCCACACTCAACTGCGAGGCCAGCTCTTCCAAGGGCACCTTGGCCAACCGCTCGGCGACCTTGGCCGAAGTTTCCTTCTCCTTGAGATCGTCGGCCTTGGCTTCGAGCTTCTGCAAAATCTGTTCGGCGACGCCGTAACTTTCGGGATGGATCCAGGTGGCGTCGAGCACGTTTTCGCCCCCGGCGATCTTCAAAAAACCGGCCGCCTGCACGAACGTCGCTTCGCCAAAGCCTTGGATGGACTTCAACTCTTCACGGCTCTTGAAGGGCCCGTTGGCAATGCGGTAATCATACACGCGCCGTGCGGTGAGCTGATTCAAGCCGGAGACGTAGCGCAGCAACGCCGGGCTGGCGGTGTTCAAGTCGACGCCCACGTAGTTCACGCACGAGGCCACCACGGCATCGAGCGAGTCGCGCAGGTGCTTGGCCTTGATGTCGTGCTGATACATGCCCACGCCAATGTTGGGCGGGTCGATCTTGACCAGCTCGCTGAGCGGATCCTGCAAACGCCGGCCGATGGATACCGCGCCGCGGGCGGTGGCGTCGTATTTAGGCAGCTCTTCGCGGCCGAGGCGGCTGGTGGAATACACGCTGGCGCCCGCTTCATTCACGACGACATAGGCCACGCCCAGGTCGGCGAGGCCGTGCTCCTCGGGAGTCGTGGCGATCAGGTCGCTTACCCACTGCTCCGCCGCCCGGCAGCCGGTGCCGTTGCCGATGGCCACCACCGTGAGCTGGTGCGTGCGCACCATTTCGGCCGCTTTGCGTTTGCCTTCGGCGCGGCGCTCTTCGGAGCCGACGATGTGGGCCACGCTGTGTGCCAGCACGTTGCCAAACTCGTCGAGCGCCACCAGCTTGCAGCCGCTCTTGAAACCGGGGTCGACCGCCAACACACGCGCGTCGCGCACCGGCGGCTGCAGCAGCAGGTTCCGCAAATTCCTGGCAAACACTTCGACCGCGTGGACTTCTGCCCAGTCGGTCAGCTCGCGGCGCACTTCGCGCTCGAGGCTGGGCAGAATCAGCCGCATGAGCGCGTCCTGGG
The DNA here is from genome assembly GCA_035694685.1 of Pirellulales bacterium. Taxonomy (GTDB): domain Bacteria; phylum Planctomycetota; class Planctomycetia; order Pirellulales; family JAICIG01; genus DASSFG01. The sequence goes on along the minus strand of DASSFG010000636.1, from coordinate 4,498 downwards.
CGCAACCGCGCAGAAAGTCGGCGTGAGGATGGTCGGGCGGAACGAGGGTCTCATCGACCAGCCTGCGCATGGCTTCCAGGTCGGCATCGATGCGCACGCGCAGCGCTTTTGCTCGCTCACCGCGGTTGATGGCCAGTACGCGGTGCGGAGGCACTTTGCCAATCGACTCGCTGTACTGGAAATAATCACGAAACGCCTTATCGTCGTCCTTTTCTTTCGCCTTCTTGGCCTTCTTTTTCTTGTTGGCGGCCTGCTGCGTTTTGGCGGCCTGTTGCGTTTTTGCAGGTTGCGTCTGAGCGGGCCTCGGCGGTGCCGCCGTCTCCGCGGCCGGTGTTTCCGTACCGACGGCCACTTCCTGAGCGGCTGGCCCCGATGGAGTCGCGATCGTCTCGTCGGCAGGCGATACGGCAACCGAGACGTTTTGGCCGTCGGCCGCGGCTTCGGCCTGCGTTTGGTCGGCTTCTACGGCCGTCGCATCGGCGGAGCTGTCCGTTTTGGCGACGTTGCTCGCGTCGGTCGATGGTTCAGCAAACGTGACGCTTGCCGTGGGCGCCTCAACGTCGATAGCCGGCTTTTCGGAACTGTCGACCACGGCCGCCTCGCTCGGCTGAGGAGGAACGGCTTGGGCCGACGCGGCCACAAGGCCGCTCGCTTCCGTCGGCGCCTCGGCCGTGCTGGCATTCGATTCGGTCGCTGCGGCCACTTCATCGTCGTAATCCGGGAAGAGCGGCAAAAACTCTTTAACCGGCTTTTCGGCCGGCTTCTTTGCGGATGACTCGGCGGAAGCACCTTCGCCGGCCTGCGACGGCTGCCTGGCTTGCTCTTTCGGCTCCGTTTCGACGCGCGTCGATACCAGCTTCCCGGTCCGCTCAAAGATGGACCGCAGTTTGCCGCGCAGATCAGCCCGTTCACTGAACCATTCCGCCAGGATATGTCCGGCGCCCAGCAAAGCATCGGCCGCGGTGGCCACCTTTCGGTCGACGCTGATGAACTCGCTGGCCCGTCGATCGAGATCGGTACAGGTTGGGCTGGCCTTCAAAATCTCTTCAGCCAGTGGTTCCAGCCCCCGGTCGCGGGCGAGTGTAGCCAGCGTCTGCTTCTTAGGCTTGTAAGGCAGGTAGAGGTCTTCCAGCCGCCGGCTGCTGTCGGCCGCTTCAATGGCCGCGGCCAACTCGGGCGTGAGCTTGCCTTGCGAATCGATCGAACGCAGGATGGTCTGCTTGCGCTCCGCCAGCAGGCGCAGCTTGAGCACGCGCGACTGCACTTGCCGCACCTGCTCTTCGTCCATGCCTCCGGTCTGGTCTTTGCGATACCGGGTGATGAAGGGCACGGTGTTGCCGGCATCGAGCAAATCGACGACGGTTTGCACACGCGTGGCAGCCAGACCAAGTGCTTGAGAGACCTGCCCCAGGTCAATCGCAGTCGTACTCGCCATAAAGGCCAAGAGAAAAGTAAAGCGGCGTTTCCGCCGCAGTTGCCATCGCGCTTAATTTTTGCCGTTTTGGCAATCTAGGGAGTCGGCCAGCGGATGTCAAGCTAAAGCCGCGCGATGGGTGCTTGTCAGTGAGTTGGTTGGCGGTTGTCAGTCGATAATCTTATTGCCGAACAGCAGCCGGTCGATGTCGCCCAGGCGGAACTGCCGGCGGTCGCAAATGCTCTCGTGTACCAACCGCATCAGCGCCGACGCTTCGATAAAGACCACGCTGCGAATCGGCGCGCCGGTCATGAACTCCGCCAGCTTGTCGAGGTCTTCCTGGCGAAAGCCCTGACCGATGACGGCGAAATAGATCCGCTCGATGCCCGTCAGGGCCAGCTCGCGCGCGTGCCGGGTGGCGTATTCGCAGAACTGCCGATCGTCGGTGCCCAGCGTGTATCCGCGCCTGCGCACCTTGGCGTCGATGATGACGGCGAACCGCTCGGCCGGCGCCACCGCCAGGCAATCGGCCACGCGGCCACAGCCTTGCCCGAGCTCGCGCACTTCGAAGCCCAGGCAGCGAAACGCCTCGGCGCAACGTCGCTCGAACAGCGTTGAAATGGGCGCCGAGCGGTCGTGCGACAGCCCGCAGGCAAGCTGCTGCAGATTTCCAAGAGCGGCCGGCAAATAAGCCAATCGTTGGGCGTCGGCTTGCGGGCCTGCGCCGTCGCTCACGCTCGGAGGCGCCGGCGGGCCGGCATTCGGCTTTTCCTCTCGGCCGCGCCCCGGACCGGCGGTTCGTTCGCGGTCGCGCACCCATAACCGGTCTTGCCGCTCGGCGACGCGTGCGGCGATGGTCAAAAACCGGGGGTCGCCGTTTTGCTCGCGGACGGTCTGCTCGCTGACCGTGGCGAGTGGCGTTTGCTCGCCGGCGAGTCCGTGTCTTCTTCGCGCGGCGCGCTCTTTCGTCGTCCGGCGATCTTGCTGGCTGCGGTCGAAGCTTTCGATGGCCCGCGACCAGATGGCCTGCCACCGCCGAGCGCACTCGACGCGCATTTTCCGTGCCAAGTTGTGCTGAGGATGAGCGGCGATCCAGCCCTCTACCCGCGCGACGATGGCCGCGATTCGCTGCCGCGAAATGGCGTACTCGACCCCGACCGCCTCGTAGGTATCGCCATCGAGCATCACGCGCTCATAGATCCGGCAGTTTCGTTGGCTCGGGCAGCCCGCCGAGCGGCCTTTTCGCGCGGCCGCCACCGGAGTTTGCTCACCGGTAATTATTGTTGACATAAAATCTCGCTCCGTTGACAGAAATGAAAATTGCTCCCGCCGGAAAAAGACGGCTAAGTCGTTGGTGAAGTGGGACTTGCTCGACGCCGCGTCTGCCGGTTTGAAAACTTGCCGCAACGGTAAAGGTGGGGGGTACTAGGTCTTGGATCTTGGGTCTTAGGTCTTTAGCGCATGCAACCGCCGTTTTGCATTTTGCATTTTGCATTTTGCATTTTGGATTTTGCATTTTGCATTTTGGATTTGGCCTTGGTCTTCCTCTCCGAGTTCTACTCGACGAATGGCTTGGTCTGGTTTCCTGCGCCGGAGCCCGTCTTCCGTCTACTGTCTACCGCCTACCTACTACCCGTCTTTTACCGCGCCGCTGGCTTGGTACTTTTGGAGTGCGGCGATTTATCGCCGCTTTGGCTTGCGGCGGAGCCGCTTTCTTTTGTCGCGTTGGCCGACACTTGTACATTGAAACCACTTGCAACCAACTAGAATCTAATGTACACCGATCGAATGTATCCATCTTTGTGTCCGCACATCACCATCCAAGCCACTTCGTGGCAACAATCCAAGAAGCAGACCTCCGCATTGTTCCCCTAACCGCTTACCCCCCATCATCCAAAGGAGACCTCCATGACTACCTCGACCGCTCTTTCGTCGCTGCCCGCCGTTTCGTCGGCGGTAACCGTCGTTCCGCAAGCGTGCGGCTTGCCGGTGTGCGTGACCGGCGTACACCCGGCGGCGGCGCTTTTTCCGCTGATGCACGGCAGCGAGCTCGAGTTGCTGGTGGAAGATATTGTCAAAAATGGCCTGCGCGAGCCGATCGTGCTCTATCAGGGGCTGATACTCGATGGCCGCAACCGCCTGCACGCGTGCGAGCTGGCCCAGGTCGAGCCGCGCTTCATCGGGTGGGATGGCGAGGGCTCTCCTCTGGCCTTCGTTCTGTCACGGAACCTGCACCGCCGCCACCTGGACGAAAGCCAACGCGCCGTGATCGCCGCCCGCGCCAAAGTCATGTTCAAGAAAGAGGCAACCGACCGTGATCGTGCAAATCGTTTGAGCAGTCGCGCCAAAAGCTCCGCCAACGAGCCAGACGACGAGCAAAATTCCCGTGTGCCAGCCAACGGTGCAAATTTGCACCGTTGGCAGCGAGTAAATGCCAAGGCCGGCGTGGTGCTCAATGTTTCAGCACGCCTGGTAGCCACGGCCACGCGGGTGCTGGCCGCCGGCGACGAGGAACTGATTGCCGCGGTGGAGACGGGCCTGGTTTCCGTCTCCGACGCGGCGGCCATTCTCGAGTTGCCCAAGGACAAGCAGCGCCAGGCCGTGGCGGCGGTCCATTCGGGCAATGCCCGCACCTTGCGGCAAGCGGTCGAGCTCTCGCTCACCGGTGGTCCGCCCGCCGGAGGCGAACCGGCCGCGCCGCAAGTTTCGCCTGATGCTGAGCCACCGAAAGTGTCGGTCAGGCAATTGCGCCGGGCCTGCCAGCGTTTTACCGCCGGGCACGCCAAACTCTGCCGCGACATCGACCGTGCCGCGCAGGCCTGCGGCGGCGCCAACGACCACACCCGTCGTGCCTTTGAAGCTCTTTCGGTCGCACTGCGTGCCATGCAAACATGCCTCCAAGAATTCGCTCCTCGCGTGCGTCCCAAGTAGCACCGTCAGGCTTGCGGTTTTGGCCACGCATGAAACACTGATCCAACACGGATCAAAGCCAGACAAATCGGTGTTTCATCCGTGTTCCATCCGTGGCTCCTTTCCATTCCATTCATTTGACCACCCCGGTGGCTTGGACGGCATCGTTACGGT
>DASSFG010000635.1:0-4358 GCA_035694685.1 Pirellulales bacterium | reverse complement strand
ATAGTGGGGTCGAATGCGAGCGAGCGGCCGAGCTTCATTGAGAGGTTGGCGAGGATGCAACTGGTCGTCGAGATGAAGCCCTGCTCAATATCGGCCACAGGACGGCTACGGGCGTCAACGGCGGCGAGCCAGTCGCGCATGTGGCCGCGGATCGCCGGGGCGACGTGGCGTTCGAGGTCTTTCTCGGTGCGGTCCTCGGGATATTGTTCGTATTCATACTCCACGTCCTTGTGGACGATGTTCCGTCCGTCGGAGGGAGTGAAGGTGTAGCCCATTACGCTCGCTTCGAGAGTGCCCTTGTCGCCATAGAAGGTCGCGCCCCAGGGGAATCGGGGGTACCGAGAAGGATTGCCGCTGGCCTTGGTGACATCGAATGCCATGCCCGACGGAGATTCGCCCCAGGTGCGATGTTGCCAGACGACGTCGAGGTCGCCGAAGTTGAACGTCGCGGTTTGCGTATCGGCGATGTTCGACTTGCCCCCTTTTTGCACGAGGATTCCGCCCGACGAGGAAACCTCCTTCGGCCAGCCGAGCTCCAACATCCAGCGTGTCATGTCGAGCATGTGAATGCACATATCGCCCATGATCCCGTTGCCGTATTCCATGAACGCTCGCCAGCCGCGCGGGTGGACGATCGAGTTGTACGGCCGCATCGGCGCGGGGCCGGTCCACATCTCGTAGTCGAGATTCTCCGGCGGATTCGTGTCGGGCGGGTTGCTGTTGTTCCGCATGTGGAAGTAACAATAAATCTCGACCAGCCCGATCTTGCCCAGCTTGCCTTCGCGAATGATCTGGTCGCGCGCCTCGATGAGGTGCGGCGTGCTCCGGCGCTGCGTGCCGACCTGCACGACGCGGTTGTGTTTGCGCGCGGCCTGGAGCATCGCCTGACCTTCCAGCACGTCCACGCTGATCGGCTTTTGCACGTAGACATCCACTCCCGATTCGACGGCCGCGATCATCGGCAGGGCGTGCCAGTGGTCGGGCGTCGCGATCAACACGAGGTCGAGATCTTTCTCCGCGAGCATCTTGCGATAGTCGCCGAACGTGCGCGGCGTCTTCTTCGACTTCTGCCGCGAGGAGACAATTTCGGCAGCCTCGGCGAGCATCTTCTTATCGACGTCGCAGAGCGAGACGACCTCCACCGGCGCAACCTGGATCAGCCGGAGCAGGTCGGCCTTGCCGTACCAGCCGCTGCCGATCAACCCCACACGGCGAACTTTGTCCTCGTCGAATCCCGCGGCGCAGGCGGCGGTGCCAGCGGCAGCCGATAATGCGAGGCCCGCGACCCCGGTCTGGAGGAATTGGCGACGGTGCATTGAGATGTCTCCCGGAAGCAAGTGGGTGATTCGCCATCGACTATACGCCGCTCGCGTTCCCACTGCGAGAGGGTGAAAAGCGAATTCCGGCCCCAGCCGTTGGGCGTGACGGTGGCCAAGACGACGCGGCGGATGTCGGCATCAGCCTGGTCGAGCCGCCAGCGCAACAATTCGGGCGCCTCGTAGCCCGAAGTCGCGCCTCGCGAAGACGTTTGCTAACCGCGCTGCAACGGCTCGAGCCAGCCGAGCTCGTGTGAAAGACGCTCGGAAGCTGGCTGCTGCGCCGGCTCATGACGCGTGGCGGCCAGCGATTCGCCCACTAATGTCTTTAGTACCGACCAGAACGATGGGTAAACCGTCTGCCGGTAGACGGCGTCAGCGGGCAGCGTGGCCATCAACCGCCGGTGCGCCGTGCCTAGCGCGTGGTACGGCAGCGACGGATAAAGATGGTGCAGCGCGTGATAACGCAGGCCGAGTGGAAAGAGCAGTTCCGTGAGCAACGGATGCCCGCTGATCGTCACGGAGTCGGCAAGTTGTTCCATTGCGCTCAGTTCGCCCCCTTCGTTGCGGAAATGGTGGCCCGCCAGGTTCCGCAGCCAGTTCAAGCCGATCGTAAACACCGCCAGCAGGTAAATGCCCAACAGTTGATTCGGGCTGAGACGGCCGCGGAGCACCGAGGCCGCCAGCCCGACCGCACAAGCGAAGCAGGCGACGTCGGTCAACAGCCACCACTGATACGGCTCCGATTTGCTCGGCTCGCGCCGATAACGAAAGTTAAATCCATAAGAGGAGAAGCGTTCGAACAGCCATCGTCGCAGCCGCGGATTCACCAACGACAGCGGCACGAGTATCAGAAAGCGGAAATAGGCCAACAGCGGCATGGCCAACGCCAGCCCCCAATAACGGGCCAGGTGCGAAATCGGCCGCCGGGCAAACGGCTGATATTCACCGTCGTGCTCCGTGCCGTAATGACGCCGGCGATGATGGTCGGTGTGGTTCGAATACAGCAGCGACGGCATCATCATCGGCACGCCAAACAGCACGTTCCAGGCAACCCGGAAAGCGGGCATCAGCCCTTGCCGCATGTGGACAATCTCGTGAATGAACGTTGCAGCCCGAAAGATGGCAAATCCTGCCACGAAAAAAGCGAGCACCTGCCTGACAGAGAGAAACGTCGCGGTCAAATAAGCCGCGCCCCCGGCGTAGCCAATGGCCGTGGTCAACAAAAAATCGGCCCAGTAAATCCACGGCTTGTGGTCAAAAAGATCGACGATAGTGGCCCGCATCTCGCGCAGATAAAAAGGCGCCTCGCCTGGCGCGGGCCGCGGTTCACCAGTGGAAACTGCCCCTGCCAAGCTCTTTCTCAATGGTTTGTCGCTATCCATGAATGATCTCACAACCAGCAAAACCTGTCGTCACTTGGCGGTCTGGATGGCCGTTTACAACCGGCCCGGACGAAGCGCAGCAACAAGTTATGATTATAGCAACAAGTATTCCCAAATTACACAACATACCCAAATATCCAAATTTGGGTTAATTTAGTAGTAGTCTCGCGAGTGTTGCGGGGCCTAACTCCACCTTTGGAAGGGGTTTCCAACTCGTGCTTCGATGCCAGATTGGGGCGGACCTTATATGTTGGGTGGATGGGAATGAGCACGAGTTCAAGCACGGCGGCGGTGAAGTTAAACGGGCTGTCGGTGCAGTTCGCTGGATTGTCGGCGGTCAGCTCGGTCGATCTGATGGTTGAGCGCGGAACAATCACTTCGATCATTGGTCCTAATGGCGCGGGAAAGACCACGCTGTTCAATTGCCTTAGCGGGGTGCTGCGGCCGACAAGCGGCAGCATCTCGCTGGCTGGCCGCGATCGACGTCGGCGCTGGAGTTGGCGCACTACACTTGCCTGTCTCAGCGTTGCGGTGGCCACCGCAATCCTTGCCGCCGGGCTGGCATTGAATATCGACGGTTGGTGGCGGGCCGCCATCCGGCGACCGACGCATTTTTCCGCTGACCAATTCACCTGGCGCGCGGCGCTGTTGAGTACGGTGAGCTACCTGCGCGGCGAGCTGGCCGTAGAACGCGGGCCCGGAGGACGTTGGAACGTCGTCTCGGCCGACGGTGGCACTTTGCTTGCCAGCCTCGACAACTGGCGTCGGGCTCAAGCCGTGCGAGACGTTTACGAACAGCTTAGGCATCGCGATCCGGACGAGGTGATTGCCGTTGAAGCAAATGGTCAATGGCATTTAAACGCCAGGGGCGACGACGGACTGCTTTCGTCTGCTAGCGATGACCCGGCATTCACCACCCAGGCCGCGGCAGTGGAACGCCGCGACCTGCTCGTGTCTATTACGCGGCGCTGGGCATTGAGACGCCGGCTGGCTTACGCGGCATCGCTGGGGGGACTCGTCGTCGGAGCGCTGGGTACAATGGCGATATGGCGCCGCTCTCGCTGGACGCCCGAGGTGGTGGCAGCCGCGGGCCTTGCCCGAACCTTTCAGAATTTGCGGCTCTTTCAGCGGATGACCACGCTCGACAACGTGCTCGTCGCTTTGGACGCGGGCACGGCAATTCGCTCGACGCCGGCTCGCCTGAAAGAAGCTCACTGGCTGCTGGGCTTTGTCGGCTTGGCATCTGCCGCCGACTTGTTTGCCGGCCAGCTTGCCTACGGCGACCGCCGCCGGCTCGAGATCGCTCGCGCGTTGGCATTGCGTCCCTGGCTGTTGCTGCTCGACGAACCAGCGGCGGGCATGAACGCCGTCGAGACCGCGCAACTCAAACAGCTCATTCGGCAAGTACACGAGTCGGGCGTAACCATCGTGCTCATCGAGCACGAAATGACGCTCGTGATGGACATCTCCGACCACGTGATCGTCTTGGCCAACGGCCGCAAGATCGCCGAGGGCGCTCCAGACCAGGTGCGGCGCGACCCCGCGGTGATTGAAGCCTACTTGGGCACGTCTGGGCCCACGCCGTGCTAACGCTACTTTAAGACGCGCTAAACAGCGTTCGCGATTACGGGGCGCAACGGCATCGGTGGCTGGGGCA
>DASSFG010000634.1:0-9271 GCA_035694685.1 Pirellulales bacterium | reverse complement strand
AGTGGTTTGTGACCAGGTCGGACACGGTAAGGATCATGGCGGAGCAAGTGGCCGAAGAGGAGGCCGTCAAGGCAGGGCACGCGTAAGTAGACTTTCCAGCCTCAAGGAGGATGGGCTTCCTAGCCCGTCACCTGCTCAGGTGACGGCCTGGGAAGGCCATCCTCCAGCAACGTCTAATCAGGAAACTTTTCATGCAGCAAAACTCAAAACCGGAAGTCGTTGTCATTACCGGCGCTTCGGCGGGCGTGGGCCGCGCTGCGGCCCGGGCCTTTGGCGAGCGCGGCGCTCAGGTTGGGCTGATCGCCCGCGGAGTGGACGGATTGGAAGCCGCCAAGCGCGAGATCGAGATGCTCGGCGGGCAAGCCGTCGTGGCCCCCGCCGATGTGGCGTCGCCAGAGCAGGTAGAGAGTGCCTGCGCGAAGATCGAGGAAACCTTCGGTAACATCGACGTGTGGGTCAATTGCGCCATGACGTCGGTCTTTTCGCCCTTCCACAAGATGAACGCCGAAGAGTTTCAGCGCGTCATCGACGTGACGTTGATGGGACAGGTGCACGGCACCATGACGGCGCTCAGGCGCATGTTGCCGCGCGATCGAGGCACCATTGTGCAGGTCGGTTCGGCTTTGGCCTATCGCAGCATCCCTCTGCAATCGGCCTATTGCGCCGCCAAGGCGGCCGTGCGAGGGTTCACCGATTCGTTGCGCACGGAGCTGCTCCACCTTAAAAGCAATGTCCACCTGACGATGGTGCAATTACCCGGCTTGAACACGCCGCAGTTCGGCTGGGTGAAGAGCCGTTTAAGACACAAGGCACAACCGGTGCCGCCGATCTTTCAGCCGGAAGTCGCGGCCGATGCCATCGTCTATGCGGCCCACCATCGCCGCCGCGAGATCTGGGTCGGCGCCTCTTCCGTGAAGGCGATTCTCAGCGCGAAGCTGGCCCCCGCCGTGGGCGATTGGGTGCTCAGCAGCGAAGGCTATTCCGGCCAGCAAACCTCGGAGCCCGAGGATCCGGGCCGGCCCGACAACCTGTGGGAACCGTTGCCAGGCGACCACGGCGCCCACGGCACCTTCGATGAGCGTGCCAGCGCCTTCAGCCCCCAGCTTTGGCTGAATAAGAACCGCGGCTGGCTGACGCTCGCGGCGGGCGTCGCCGGGGTGACGTGGAGCGTCGCCTGTGCGATGAAGCAACGCAACTCGACCAACGGTGTCGGTCGAGCGATGGCCGCCTTGAAAAAGAGCACTCGGGACTTGACGCGAACGAAATGAAAATCGATTTTCCCTACGGATCAAGGATGTGGTCGGTGCATCGATCTTGGCGGATGTTTGCCAGATCGTTGACAAGACCAATTGCATTCTGGTTTCGCCCGGCATGATGATGGAACAAGCAAAACGGTTGGGACTTCGGTATGCGCAGACGGTGCAAGATGCGCTTCAGATGGCTTTGAAAAGCAAGGCAAGAAGGCCCGAGTGGCGGTCCTTCGCCAAGGGGGACACATTTTGCCAGTTATCCAGTCGTAAGTCCGACTTTCCGTGCTGGCAATCAGATGGGGATTTGAGAGCTTATGGAAGCAACTATTGATTCGCGGCGCGAGTCAGAGCATTTCATGCCCGCTGGCGCCTCGCCGTGGCAGAAGAAGCACCCTTACGAACCGTCTCCCGACTCGTATCCTCAGCCGGTACCGCTTGTCTCGCCGTCGGATCTGGTAAATCCGATGCTGACGGCCGGCGACTTGGCGGAAAAAGGCGTGCGCGTCTGCGATCCAAAGCTTCCTCTGACGGAAGCGATCGAAATATTATCGCAGGCCGAGTCGGGCATCTTGCCCGTGGTCGCCGGCGGTAAGCCCGTCGGAGTGCTGACCGAGCGCGAAGTGGTGGCGGCCGTGGCCAAAGCTCCGAGAGATTATATCCGCCTCACGGTTGATGCCGTCATGTCGCGCCGCTTCAGCAAGGTCCGGCAGGACGATCGCCTGGAACAGCTTTTTGATTCGTTCGGCACGCGCGGCACGCTCGTTGTCGATCGGCATGGCAAGCTGCTGGGAATCATCTACTGGCGGAATCTGGCCGACAAATTTTCGGAACGTGGTTTGGGGAAGGTGCTTTGCCGATTGCTGAAACGAGAACAGAGAGGCCACCGATGACTGTGAAACAAGTCAGGTCGCACATCGCCGCCGGCTTAACCATGGCCGCCCTCGTTACGGCAGGCTGCGGGGAGCACATTGAGAAGAAACACGAAGAACTAGTGTCGCCGAGCCAGAAAGGGACGCAAGCCGAGAAGGAGCCAGTGGGGCCGGTGCATCACGGCGAAGCCCCCAGCAATGCGGAGCCGTAGCGCGCCGTAGGTCAGGCTTTCTAGCCTGACATCCTTTGGATGCGCCTGGACGAGGCTCCAGTAGCTGGCACGTCGAAGTGGAAAGACACGCGTACTGCATGTCAGGCTGGAAAGCCTGACCTACGCCAGCGAGGTTGACGAACGATGTTAGAACTGGGCTTTCCGTTTGAGATTCGTATAGCGCACTGGTTCAACGTGCTTTTTTTAACGTTGCTGGCGCGTAGCGGTCTGGCGATTCTGTCGGCCCATCCAAAGCTCTACTGGAACGTCCATGCTCGGCCATCGAGCGAATGGCTCGATCTCTTGCGCAAACCGATGCCCAAGGATCGCATGTGGTGCTCGACGGATGAAGAAGGGCATTGGCCGCACTGGCTCGCGTTGCCGGGACACGAAGGGCTTGGCTTGGGACGCTACTGGCACTTTGCCGTCGCGCCCTTGTGGCTGCTGTGCGGCCTTTACTACCTCGCTGCGTTGTTTACCTCATCGCAATGGCAGCGCCTGGTGCCAACGTCGTGGGAAATTTTTCCCTGCGCCTGGCGGACTCTGCTGGCTTATCTCCAGCTCGAATCGCCGGAGCCGGTCCCGCCGTTCACTTATCAAGACGGGCTCCCCTTTAACGCCTTGCAGCAGTTGACGTACTTTGGCGTCGTCTTCTTGCTCACGCCTTTGCAGATTCTGACCGGCCTGGCCCAGTCGCCGTCGATCTTGGCCCAGTTTCCCTGGTATGAGCGCGTCTTCGGCAGCCGCCAAGGAGCACGCAGCCTGCACTTTCTCGGACTGGTCGCATACGCCGGGTTTCTGGTCATCCACGTCAGCATGGTTATCTGGCACGAGCCGACGCGCGAATTCGACAAGATGGTGCTAGGGCGCGAACAAACCGATGGATCTTGGCAGGCCCTCTGGCTCGGGCTGGGGATCATTACCGCGATCGCCTCCTTCCACGTTTTTGCATCGCTGGCCTCGATCTACTTCAAGCGCGCGACACACTGGGCGCTTTCTGCCGTCGCCGACCCGTGGCGCACGCTCGTCTTACACCGCCTGATGTCAGTCCAGCATTATGGCGAGGACGAGATCTCGCCCTATCACCGCGCAAACGGCTACCCGCCTATCTCCGCCTACCCGCAAGCGAAAGGCGACGACGATACTTACGAGCGTCTGCTGGCTAACCAGTTCCGCGATTACCGGCTCCAAGTTTACGGGCTGGTCGAGAGACCGCTGGAGCTGTCGCTCGAAGACCTGCATGGCATGCCGAAACAAGAGCAGATCACGCTGCACCATTGCATTCAGGGATGGACGTCGATCGGCAAGTGGGGCGGGGTTCGTCTGAGCCATATCCTGGAACGTTGCCGACCGTTGCCCGAGGCGCGGTACCTGGTTTTCCGCTCGTTCGGCAAGCACGAGAAAAGCGACGCCCCCTGCTATTACGAGTGCATCGCTATGAAGATTGCGCGGCACCCGCAGACCATCTTGGCCTATGAGCTGAACGGCGAAACGCTGCCACTACAACACGGCGCCCCGCTGCGGCCGCGATTTGAGACAAAATTAGGCTTCAAAATGGTGAAGTTCTTGCGGTCGATCGAGTTCGTCGCCGACTATCGGAATATTGGCGAGGGCCTTGGGGGCGTGCGGGAAGACCATCAGCAATATGATATGGGGGCGGAAATCTAGGAGTCGCGCCGAGGAACGCTGGGAATTGCCCTAAGGCGCAGTTGCCGAACGCCTTCGCCCACGACCGCCAGGATGAGAACACCTGCCGAGATCGTGCCGGCTTCTGCCATCATCGGCGCCCGCGATTTCGGGACGAAATTTGCCTGCGAATGGCGAAGTTTTTGCAGCTACCCCATTCGTCGCCGATTTAGCGCCATCAGCACACAGGAGGCAGGCCGGAGATCCAGCGGCGTCCTCCGAATGAGAACATGAAACCCATTCATACCGTTCGCTCGCCGATTTCTCGCTGCACGCCGTCGAAGAACGTCTGGCTGCTTGGCGCGGGGGCGTTATTCGCGGCATCGGCGACCGCCTGGGCCTGGCGAAAGCTCAGCGCCGAGTTGGAAATTGCGCCGGGCTGGCCCGGCAGGACGCCCCATTGGACGTCGAGCGCCAAACAAGGCGTGGGCACCTCCTGCGACACTCACTCGAATCTCTGGTTCACACTCTATCACGGCATCGTGACGGAAGTGTTTTTTCCTCGCGTCGACCAGCCCGCGGTAGCTCAAGTGGGGCTGGTCGTCACCGGCGCCGACGGCTTTTATTCCGAAGAGAAGAACGACACTACGCACCAGTTCGAATATGTGCACGAGGGCGTACCGCTCTATCGGCTGACGAACACCTGCCGCAAGGGCCGTTATCGCATCGTGAAAGAGATTTTTTCGCACCCCGATTTCCCAGTGCTCTTGCAACAGGTCCGCTTTGTGCCGCTGGTAGGTGAAACCGACGATTACCGGTTGTTCGTCCTCGTCAATCCGCATTTGGGCAATCATGGTTGGCTCAATCAGGCCTGGGTGGGCGAATATAAAGGCGAGCCGATGCTGTTCGCCGAAGAAGATGGCCACCTGCTGGCGCTGGCCTCTTCCGTGCCCTGGATGGCCCGCTCGGCCGGCTTTACCGGCGTATCCGACGGCCGCCGACAACTCCGCCGCTATGGCCGGCTGAAGCAAACGTATCGCCGAGCGCCTCCCGGCGACGTGAGCCTCGCCGCTGAAATTGACCACGCCCGCAACGGCGAATTCGTGCTCGCGTTGGGCTTCGGGGCAGCGCCGCACGAAGCGGGCCTTCGCGCACGGCAGGCGTTGTTGGCTAATCCGGATACGCTCAAGCAGAAGTACATCGGTCAATGGCTCGATTGGCAAGCCGATCTAGAGCAGAGCAGTCTGTGCCCCAGTCCGTGCCGCGACCTGTTTCGTGCCAGCACGATGGTGCTGCGCACCCATGAAAGTAAATCGGTCCCGGGTGCGCTTGTAGCAAGCTTGTCGATTCCCTGGGGCGAAGCGCGGAAGACGAACGACGTCTTCGGCCCGGTGGGTTATCACGTCGTCTGGCCGCGCGATCTGTACATGGCTGCGGGCGGGTTGCTGGCGGTGGGCGACGGCTGCGCCGCGCGCCGTGCCTTGGAATACTGTCAGGCAACGCAGCAGGCCGACGGCGGCTGGCCGCAAAACCAGGCGGTGAATGGCCAGGCGATGTGGTCCGGCAAACAGTTGGGCGAGACCTCGATGCCCGTCCTGCTGTTTGACCTGGTCAACCGCGCCGGCCTGCTGACGCATTCCGACCGTGGGCGTTTCTGGCCGATGCTCCGCGACGCCGCCACGCATCTCGTGAAGAGCGGTCCGTCGGCCGAACAAGATCGTTGGGAGAACGCATGCGGCTTTACGCCCTTCACGCTGTCGAACATGATTGCGGCGTTGATCGTCGCGGCCGAACAGGCTGACGAACAAGGCGAGACGGAAATCGCCGATTTCTTTCGCGATACGGCCGACTCCTGGCACGACTCGATCGATTACTGGACTTACGTCCGCGATACTCCGCTGGCTCGCAAGGTGGGAGTCCCGGGGTACTACCTGCGCGTCGCGCCGCCCGATCGAGAGGGGGAGCCGATCAAATACGCTGGATCTTCGCAGTTGCAATTTCGTCCTTCGCGCGATCAAGTCCGGCCGCCGGCGGAAATTATCAGCGTCGATGCCTTGGCTTTTGTGCGGTTCGGTTTGCGATCGCCGGACGATCCGCGCATTCTCGACACGATCAAGGTCATCGATGCCGAGTTGAAGACCGATACGCCCTACGGCCCGTGCTGGCACCGCTATAATCACGACGGTTACGGCGAAAACGAGGACGGTTCGCCGTTCAACGGGCGGCGCGGCATCGGCCGGCTGTGGCCATTTCTGACCGGCGAACGGGCACATTATGAGCTGTTGGCCGGGCGGCCTGAGGAAGCGCGACGATTGCTGGCTGCCATGGAGCGCTTCGCCAATGACGGCGGGATGATGCCGGAACAAATCTGGGATACGCACGACATTCCCTCCCGCGGCCTCTACTTCGGCCGGCCCACTGGCGCGGCGATGCCTTTGGCGTGGGCCCACGCCGAATACCTCAAGCTGCGCCGCTCGCTCGCCGAGGGCCGCGTTTACGATTTACCGCCGCAGACCTGGCAGCGCTACGTGGTGGAAGGAGTCGAGTCGCCGCTCGTGCTTTGGCGGCCGAACCATCGCCGCAGCGACCTGCCGCCGGGCAAGACATTGCGGATCATGGTCGAGGAACCGGCCACCGTTTTGTTTCACTGTGGCAAATCGGCGCGGAATCGGCGCACACAAACCACCGATACCGGCCTGGGCATCCACTACGCCGACTTGCCCACGGCCGATATGCGCCCCGGCCAGGCGATACACTTCTGTTTTGATCGCGCCCAGGCAAAGTGGCTGAATGCCGCGCGATGGTACGTCGCCCGTTGCGGCGAGGCGCGGGTCGAGTCCGGTGAACCCATGACGATGACAAAGTAATGTGTCTGTAACAAATCCCCAGTTCGCGAAGGAGTAGAGCGATGGCCAAGACAACCGTCTCCGACCTGTTGATCGATCGGCTGATTGAATGGGGCGTGTCGATGATCTTTGGCTATCCCGGCGACGGGAACAACGGCATCATGGAGGCGCTGCGCACGCGACAAGACAAGGTTCGCTTTATCCAGGTGCGGCACGAAGAAGGCGCCGCCTTCATGGCCTGCGCTTATGCCAAGTTCACCGGCAAGCTCGGTGTTTGCCTTTCGACCTCCGGGCCAGGCGCGGTCCATTTGCTTAATGGACTGTACGATGCCAAGCTCGATCTGCAGCCGGTGCTGGCCATCACCGGCCAGACGTATCACGACCTGATTGGCAGCGGCTTCCAGCAGGAGATGGACATCCTGGCCCTATACCATGACGTGGCGGTTTTTAGCGAACAAGTGCTGGGACCGGAGCAGGTGCCGCTGTTGGTTGACTCGGCTTGCCGCTCGGCCCTGTCGCGGCGCGGAGTGGCTCACCTGGTCTGTCCGGTGGACGTGCAAGATTGGCCGGCAAAGAACGGCCATTTCTCCATGATGAACATCAAGGGTAAGCCGCATACGACGGCGCACTACAACCCTGATGCCGCCGTGCCTCGGCCTGACCTGCTCAGGGAGGCGGCAGACGTCCTTAACGCCGGCGAAAGAACCGCCATGCTGGTCGGTCAAGGCGCGCTCGAGGCCGGTACCGAAGTCGAGCAGATCGCCGACTTGCTCGCCGCGCCGGTCGTCAAGGCGCTCTTGGGCAAAGCGGTGATTCCCGATGATTCGCCCTTCACCACGGGCGGCCTCGGCCTGGTCGGCACGCTTCCCAGTGAGAAGGCCATGGAAGAGTGCGACACGCTCCTGATCGTCGGCTCGAATTTCCCCTATGTAAAATTCTTACCCGAGCCGGGCAAGGCCCGCGTCGTACAGATCGACCGCGACCCCGAACGCATCGGCATGCGCGTGCCCGTGGAAGTCGGCCTGGCAGGCGACGCACGGGCCACCATCAAGGCCTTGCTGCCGCTGTTGAAGCCCAAGACCGATCGTGCGTTCCTCGAAACCGCCCAGCAGCGCTACAAAGAGTGGCTGGAGCTGATGGACCAGCGCGAAAACCGCGACGACGTGCCGCTCAAGCCGCAGCGCGTCGTGCGGGCAGTCAGCGATCTATTGACCGACGACGCCATTCTCACCACCGATTGCGGCACGATCACCACCTGGACCGCGCGCCACATCCGCATCAAGCGGAAACAGAAATACTCGCTCTCGGGCACCCTGGCCACGATGGCGCCGGGGCTGCCTTATGCGAACGCCGCGCAACTCGCGTATCCGGGGCGACAAGTGGTGGCGGTCGTCGGCGACGGCGGCTTCACCATGCTGATGCAGGAATTCCTCACGACCGTGAAATACGAGCTACCGATCAAGGTGATTGTCATCAAGAACGGCGTTCTCGGGCAGATCATGTGGGAGCAGATGGTCTTCTTAGGCAATCCCGAGTTCGGCATTCGCTTGCAGAACTTTGACTTTGTGCGTTTCGCCGAGGCCTGCGGGGCGAAGGGGTTCCGCATCGAGCAGCCGGGCGAAGTGCGCCCCATGTTGGAGATGGCATTCAAGACGCCGGGACCAGTGCTCATCGAGGCCGTCACCGATCCCTACGAGCCTCCGATGCCGGCCCAAGCTAAGCCTCAACAGGCATTGCACATGGCCGAAGCCCTGGCCCGCGGCGAGCCCAACGCCAAGCGCATCGGCCTGACCATCGTCCGCGACAAAATCCGCGACTACTCAGGCACGTGAGGGCGTCGCGTAAGATCGTGCTTTTCGGTCAGTCCGTCGGCGGATGCCAGCCAGCTTCAACCCAATAACTACGCACCACAATTGCGTCGGGGTCGTCGGCCAGACGGGGAAATGAGCAATGACGACACCCAGCGCACTGATCGTCAACATTGAGCCGGAGTGCGTGCAAGTGGCGTTATCATTGGGTGAGACGTTGACGGTACAAGATAGGTTTGAAAACGAGCCGGTGACCCCTTAAGGTCGAATCCGACAACGCCACGCAATCCGTTCATTCGCGCGATCCCGATCGCATCGTTTCGGAAGTGGAATGAAGGCGCCTGCGTGAATGTCGCTTGCGCATTGACTATCATTGACCTAAGCGCGAAATGAAACGGCCACAAACACCGCTACGCTCGATGAACGCTCATTCACTTGTGCGAGCTGCCGCCCTTTGCCTCGTTGCCTTCTTGCTCGCTTCGGCCGCCGAGGCGGCGTCGCCACGGCCAAACGTGGTCGTCTTCCTCGCCGACGATGCAGGTTGGGGCGACTATAGCCATTCGGGCAACCGACAGGTCTCGACGCCCAACATCGACTCCATCGCCCGCGAGGGCGTGTCGCTCGAGCGGTTTTTCGTCTGCCCGCTTTGCTCGCCCACGC
>DASSFG010000633.1:0-3381 GCA_035694685.1 Pirellulales bacterium | reverse complement strand
GCGACTGTGCTGGGCCTGGCCATCCATCACACCGAATTGAGCGGCGCCACGCTCTTTCTGCCCGATCCTTCTCTGCTTCCCCTGCCGGAATTGCCCATTGTCGGCCGCCTGACGCAGGCGTCAGGCAACGAGGAAATCGGCGCCGCGTTTCGCCTGGTTCGCAGGCACGGCGCCGGGGGTTGCCTCGCCATCGGATTGGCCGACGGGCGGCACGCGACCGTGCGGTCGCTGGCCGACCGTTTGGCAGCCGAGTTGACCGCGTGCGAGTTTCCTGCCGAACGGCCGCTGGTGTTGCTCGTAAACACGAACGTCGGCAAAGCGCTGGGCAATTACGTCACGCGTTGGGGACGGTTGAATGTGACGGTACTGGTGCTCGACGAGCTTCCCGACCGCGGCGCCAGCTTTGTCACTTTGGGCCGCCCCAAGGGGCCGGTTGTGCCTGTTTCCTTTTACGGTCTGTAGCAACTTCATAACCCAGACACAGGCCATAGACGCGTTGGACCAGCAGCTTTTCGACGGAGGATTCGATTGGCTCTGGATTACTTGCGTCCGGTCACGCGGCAATTAAAATGCAAGGCACTGATAGCAGGTGGAAACGGATTTTAAACCGTGGCTCCGCGCACGCCCGCGTGTAAACGGCAAGCTGCCTAGCGGCGGGCCGGCTGAGGGTGACGGCAATACGAGAGAGCCAGTAGGGCGTAGCCAGTGACCAGATTAGGATCGCCCTCCATCCAACGGCTGTTTGAATTGCTCCACGAACCGTCTGCCTGTTGCCGGCTGGCGAGCTCGGCCGCTAACTCGCGGCGCCAGTCATGCTTTGCACCGTCGGCGTCGGTGAGCTCATCTTCGCCGAGGGCGTCGAGCGCCTTGGCAAACGTGTGATAGTAATAATAAAGCCCGGCATCGCCCATGCCCGGATTGGCATCGAGCGAGTAGTTCTTGCGCACCCATTCGACCGCCGCCTTGACCCGCGGATCTTCCGGTCCGACGCCGGCAAAGATCATGCTCTTGAGGCCGGCGTAGGTCATCGAACCGTAGCTGCGCAAGCCGCCATCGACCTGCCCGGCAAAGCTCTCGCCGCCGGCGGCGGCCGTGTAATAAAAACCGCCATCGGGATTTTTAGAAGCAAACGGCGTGGTGTTGTGCTCGGTCTCCAAGTTTTGGCATCGCGACACGAAAATCAAGGCCTTTTTCATCGCCTCGTCGTCGGGTCCGTCGCCGGCCGCCTTGAGAGCGTCGATAAAAAAGCTGGTGTTCGACAGGTCCGGCCGTTTCTTGCCTCCATACCCCGCCCCGCCGTAGCTGAAGCTCGATTCGTCCTGGCCCTCCTGCTCGTCCCACTGAATACCTTTGACGTAAGCGTCGGCCTTTTTCAGCAGCTCGTCGTAACGACCGTCGCGATTCGCCTCGCTGAAGGCCAAGATGGCCACGCACGTTTCATAATTCTGGTGAGTGCTCTTCTCATGGTAAATGCCGCCGTTGTCTTTCACGAATTGCTCGATGTACTTTAGCGACTTTTCGATCATTGGATCTTTCACCGCTAATCCGTTGCGAAGCAAGGCCGTGGCAATCAGGGCCGTCACGGCCGGACCGGTTTGCCGGCTGAACGAGCCGTCGTCAGCTTGTCCCTTTTGTCGCAAATAGTCGATGGCCTTGGTCACGGCCTGTTGGCGAGCGAGATCCGCATCGCCCTGCTTGCCATCGGCCGCGAGAATCGAAGCCGCCCATGGCAGGGCGACAAAGAATGCGAAGCAGGTCACCAACGGTTTTCGGCGCAGCGACATCAGAGGCTCCCTGGTGAGTCAAAACAGCAAGAACATTAGAACGCCCCCAGGCTATTTTAGCTTCTAATCGTGGCTCGGGCAGCCCCTCGGCGCGGACCTGGAAATATCTGTGCTTACGTCTTCCGCTCGCCACAGGCGAGCGGCACACGTAAGTGTGCCGGTGGGGGGGCGTGGGAGCCGCTTTACGGTTGAAACCGCTAGAAATAATCTGCACTACCGGGAGGCTGACGCCTCCCGCTCGCCACGGGCGAGCGGTACACGCTGGCGTGCCGGCGCGGACTTGTGAACCGTCAGGCGCCGCCGTTGCTGCACGTTGGTCTCGCTGGCGAGCTGCTTCACGAACTCGGGCGAAGCGCGGTCGAGAACGATGATTTCGCTCTTGGCCCGCGGATCGCTGAGCGAACGCACGATGCAGATGACTTCGGCGCCTTGGCTGCGGCGGCCGACTTCGGCCAAGGTTGCTGCTTCTTGCGGCGTCATGTTCGTGGGGGCGTCGGCGTCGCTCGTATCGAGCAAGCCCGAACTGCTGCGGTCGATGCCTGGCGGCGGCATGCGCGAGGGCATGGAGGGAGGCTCGACGGCCATGGCAGCGAGCACGTTGCCCGACGCCGGATCGGCCGGTTCCAGGCACATTTCTTTCAGACCCTTCCGCTCCAGCTCTTTGTGGATCGGTTCGATGGCCGCATATAAGCCCTCGTCGTCGGCCGGGTCGGCCGCGTTGCAAACACCGATGAGATAGCCGTCGACACTGAACAAGCCGCCGCCGCTGCGGCCCTGGTCGGGCTGGCCCGCCACAGAGAACGTCGGCGGTCCCAGAAATTTGTTGACGGCCGAAATGCGGCTGACGCGTGCTGTTGGGTTATTGCCGTGATTGCAGCCGATGTTGACCACCGGGCTATTGAGTCTCACACGATTCGCCGTCGCCACGCGGACGGCCACCACCGGCACGCCGGGACGGAAGCTGATCAGTCCCACGTCGCTCTGCAGGTCGTAGCTCAGTACGTGGCCGGGCACGTCCTGCGGGGCGTCGGGACCGAACAAGTCGATCTTCACCGGCCCCTTCCCTTTGGAATCACGGAAAATATGCCCGCACGTCAGTACGAGTGCTTCGCCTTCGCGAGCGTCGATGATCGTGCCGGAGCCTACCGAGTTGCCGCTGCCGTCGTCGATCTTCAGCCGCACGCTGGCGGCCATCAAGTGTCGCAAGACCGCGTCGCTTTCCACCGGCGGCGGCGCTTCGCTGGTCCCTTCCACATTGTGCGCCAGCGGCGGGACTAACGCCATTGCCCGTTCGGGCAGCTCTTGTGGCGGAGGACTTCCGAGAGGATCGGAAGGAATCGTCGGGAAAGCAGCGGCATTGGCATCGTCGGGCGATTGGGCGCGCGTCACCGGGCCGGCGCCGCGCTTGCCGGCCGCGGTCAATATGGCTTGCAACTCCTGCCGGCTTTGGGCGCCGGTCAAGCGTTTGACTTCCTTGCCATCGACGAGGAGCACGAAGCACGGGATGCCGGTCACTCCGAACCTGGCCGCCAGCGGGCGGTCGCGGTCGATGTTGACTTTTCGTATCGGGTAACCGGCGCCTTGCAGCTCGTGGACG
>DASSFG010000632.1:0-10983 GCA_035694685.1 Pirellulales bacterium | reverse complement strand
TGACGGGCATGCTGTTCGATACGGCCTCGATGCCCGTGTACGTGCCGGCGCCCAACGAATAGGCGCGCAACAGCAAGGCGATCATGCCCCACAGGCCCACTCCCGGTTCGTGCAAACCTTGGCTCACTTGCCCGGTCACCTCGCGCGCGACGTCGTCAATGGCCGTAACGTGCAAGGCCACCGAGCCGGCGATCAGCAAGGCGTGTGTCGCTAAAAACAGCAAGAAGACGGGCAGCAGCGTGGTGACCGATTCGCGCACGCCGCGCAGGTTGAGCAGGATCAAGAGTACGATGGCCATTAGCTCGCAATAGAGCTTCAGGTTGTCGTGCGGCGTGGGCAACCAATTCAAGGCGCGGTAGCGGTGCAGGTACTCCACCAGATTGATCACGTGTTCGCCCAGCAGCCCATACAAGGCGTCGCCGGCGGCGGCGATCGAAACGGTGATCGTGAGCACGTAATCGACCAGTAGCGCTGAACCAGAAACGACCCCAGCCGGGCGGCCCAGCAGTTTTGAGGCCACCAGGTATCCGCCGCCGCCGCTGGGAAAAGCCTCGATGATATGGCTATAACAGCGCGAGATGACGAGCACCGTGAGCATCGTCGCCAGGGCCAGAAACACGGCCAAATAATGGTGGCTGCCGAGGTGATGAAAAGCCTCGGGCGGCCCGTAACACGACGAAGACAGCCCGTCGGCTCCCAGCCCCACCCAGGCCAAAAAAGCCACCAGGGAGACGTGGTGAAATACCGACTCATCGCGCAGGTCGCGAGGTTTGCCCACGAGCACGGTCTTGACGCGTCTGGCCAGCGACCGCTGATCTCCGGTAGGACCGAGCGTGGTGACGACGCTATCTTCGTCGCCGGGCCTAGCGGCGACTTCCTCATCCGTAAAAGGCGCGGCGGCATCGGATGTCTCGGCCGCGGGCACAACGGTATTGTCGTCGGCCGAGTCGTTCGCACCGGTGGCCGAAGCGCGCTCTTCCGTCGCTTTGTTGCCCGCTTCCGTATCACCCTCGTCGCTCATCTCTTAAATTCACCAGCAAAGAACGCGGCCCGAATTCTCGCCTGCGGGCGGTCCACCGGGCCGTAAAGTACTTCGCTGAATCTAGGTCAGAGATTGGGCCAATGCAATGGGCCTGAGTGGGTCAGTGTGCCATGCTGCCGGCGTCTTCGGGCGGCTGACGACTGCCGTAGAAGCTGTATAGCACGGGCATCAGATAGCGCGTGAGAAATAGCGTGGTGATCATGCTACCCACGACCACAATGGCCAACGGTTTCTGGTTTTGCGCGCCGATCTTGGTCGAGACGGCCGCCGGCAAAAGACCGAAAATTGCGGTCAACGCGGTCATCATCACGGGGCGCACGCGCCGTTCTGCCCCTTGCAAGATGGCCTCGCGCAAGGGTAATCCCTGGACACGGAGCTGGTTGAACGACGACACGAGCAGCAAACCATCCATGACCGCCACGCCAAAGATCGACGCAAAGCCCACCGCCGCGGCGATGCTGAAATTCGTGTCGGTAAGGAACAATGCCCAGAGCCCGCCCAGCGACAGCTCCACGACGTTGAACAGCACCACGATGGCATCGAGGAGCGAACGAAACGCGAGATAGAGGAGCATGAAAATCAAGACAAGCGAAACCGGAATGATGAACATCAACCGCCGCTCGCCTTCTTCCATTTGTTGGAACTCGCCACTCCAGTCTACCCGGTAACCCTGAGGGATCAGCGGCGCAACGCGCGACTGAGCTTCGCTGACGGCGCCGGCCAGGTCGCGGTCGCGCACGCTGAACTTGACCGCCACGATGCGGTTGCCCATCTCGCGCGTGATCATCGATGCGCCCGGTCGCACGAAATGACCATTCGGGTCGAGCCCTTCCAGGTCGTCGTCCAGCGGCGAAACCAGGTCGCCCAACCGCTCGCGCGGCGAACTGCTGATGTCCAGCGATGTCGACTTGCTGCCGGTAAGCGAGGGCAAGGCGCTGGAAAATCCTATCGAGGCGACACGCTGGCTTTCACCCGAAAACGGCGTAGCGCCAGTGACGCTGGCAAAGCCCTCGGTCACGCGGTGATCGGTGACGTCGACGGGAATGTCGAGG
Source organism: Pirellulales bacterium (assembly GCA_035694685.1). Taxonomy (GTDB): domain Bacteria; phylum Planctomycetota; class Planctomycetia; order Pirellulales; family JAICIG01; genus DASSFG01. The sequence goes on along the minus strand of DASSFG010000632.1, from coordinate 8,889 downwards.
ATTTTGCTTTCGTCCGCGCGCAGCCGCAAAGGCCAACGGAGGATGATGTCGAACGTCTTCTCGCCCTCGATCATGTCGGAAACTTTTTTGCCGCCGATGGCCACTTCGATCACGTTGTTCACGTCGGCCACGCTGATGTTCCACAGCGAGCATTTGCTGCGGTCGATGGGCAGTTCGAGGTTGCACTGGCCTTGAATGCGATAGAGGCCGACGTCCTTGACGCCCGGTACGCCGCGCATCGCCGCCACCGCCTGATGGCCGAGTTTTTCCAGTGTCTCCAGGTCGGGGCCGATGATTTTCACCGAGTTTTCGCCTTGCACGCCGGACAGCACCTCCAGCACGTTGTCGCGAATCACTTGGGAAAAATTCCAATTGACTCCCGGCAGGGCCCGTTCAAGCTCGGCGCTCATCTCGCGCACCAATTCGGGCTTGCTGCGCGATCGCTTCTCGCGAAACCACCGGCGCCAGCCTTTGACCTCCACGGTGGCCGGCCACGTTTCAAACGGCTTTAACGGCACGAAGAACTCGGCGCTATAAAAACCGGTCGGGTCAGTGCCCGATTCCGGTCGGCCAAGTTGGCAGACCACGGTCTCCACTTCAGGATAATCGCGCATGATGGCCCGCGCCAGCCGCGAGCTGTCGGCGTTCTGGTCCAGGGAGATGCTCACGGGAAAGATACCGCGGATCCACATGTGACCTTCTTCGAGAGGCGGCATGAACTCACGCCCTAGATGCGGCAACAGGGCCAGCGTTCCCAGAATCAAGACGCTAAACGTTCCCACCACGAACCAACGGTGATTGAGGCAGAACTCCAAGTTCCTCAAATAGCCCCGTTTCAGATAGCGGACCAGAAAATTGTCACGCGTCGGCTGCAACTTCTTGAAGAGTAGCAGACATAGGACCGGCGCGATCGTGCAGGCCAGCAACAATGCCCCGGCCAGTGCAAAGGCATACGTCTCGGCCATCGGGCGAAACAATTGCCCCTCGGGGCCGGTCATCGTAAACAGCGGCAGCAGGGCACAGACCATGATCAGCGTCGAAAACAGTAAGCTGCGCTCGATTTCGTGAGCGGCCCGCACGATCCGTTCGCTCGTGCTGAACTCGGCATATTTGCCGGTACTCAATATGCGGTAGATGTTTTCGACCATGATCACCGTCGAGTCGATGATGATGCCGAAATCGACCGCGCCCACGGAAAGGAGGTTCGCCGACCGGCCGCGCACAAAGAGCACGAAAAAGGCGAACATCAACGCCAAGGGCAAATTGATGGCGATGATGACCGCGCTGCGCACGTTCGACAGAAACATGAGCAAGATCACGGTCACCAGCGTAATACCCACCAGCAAGTTTTCGTGAACGGTTTCAGTGGTGGTCTCGATCAGGTCGGTGCGATCGTAATACGTTTCAATCTTGATGCCGGGAGGCAGGCGGCCGGGCGTTTTGTTGAGTTCTTCAATCTTGGTCTTCACGAGCTTCAATGCCGGCAACGATTCGGCGCCTTTGCGCAGCAAGACCAAACCCTGCACCGCCTCGTCTTCATCGATCCACAGACGTTGATGCTCTTGATCGAGCATGACCCGGCCTCGGCCGTCGCGCATCGGCCGGCTAAGCGCCATCTTGCCCAGTCGCGTCTGGTGGCCGACGATCACGCCCTGGTCCGAAGAATCTTCGCCGGGAAGCAGCGGACCTCCCTCGACGACGTCGCCCACGCGCACCGGCACGTTATTGGTGGTCATAATCACGATCTGCCGGAGTTGCCGCAGTCGTTTCTGTTCTTCGGCACGCAAATAATCATGTGCATCATCCGGATCACTCATCGTCAAGATGCGCTGCATGGGGTCGCGCCCTCGGCCGATCAGACCCAGCCCGCGCACCACCGCGGCCGTCTCGCCTTGTACCAGATAATCGCCGCTCACATTGGCGTTGCTGTCGGCAATGGCACTCTGCAGCTTTTCCAAGGTGATGCCGTACTTTTTCAGCCGGTCGGGGTCGGGATGAATCTCATACCGCTTCATCCACCCGCCAAAGCTCGTTACGTCGACAATGCCGGGAATCCGCCGAAATTCGCGCTCCAGCGTCCAGGTTTGCAGCGAGCGCAGATCGTTGAGCGTATAAACGTTGACGCCGAAAGCGTCTTTCGGACAGGTCACGACGTAACGTAAAATCTCGCCGATGGGCGAGCGCGGCGAGATGACCGGGGTGACGTCGGCCGGCAGGTCGGCCATCGAGAGCCGGTTGATCACCTCCTGCCGCGCCTGCAAATAGTCAACGCCGTATTCAAATTGATTGTTGAGATACGACAGACCGAACAGCGATTTGCTGCGCGTGTATTTCAGCCCGGGCATGCCGGCCAGCGCCACTTCGAGCGGAATAGTCACCAGCCGCTCGATCTCCTCCGCCGAGCGTCCGCGGTATTGAGCAATCACCTCGACAATGGGCGGGGCGGGATCCGGATAGGCTTCGACGTTTACGTGGCTAAAGGCATAGCCGCCTACCGCCGCCAGCGCAATCGCCGTCAGCACGACGATCAGCGGATTGTTCACCGACCAGTGAATCAGCTTGGCAATCACGGTTGATTCTCCGTCGCCTGATTCTCCGTGGTCTGGCCGCGCTGCGAGGCTTGCTCCAAGGCCGCCTTGAGCTCCAGGGCGCCCGCAGCCACGACAACGTCGCCGGCGTGCAATTCCTGCAAGCCGTCTTGTTTTTCCTGGGCCGTGAGCCCGCTGCGGACGTAGACCAGGACGCGCGTTCGCCGCACGACGCTCACGCGCCGCGCCACGTAGCGATATTCCCGGGGGTCGGCCTGCACGAGCACGACGCTGCCCTTGCCGTCCTCGACCAGCGCCCGCGTCGGTATTTCGACGAGGTTTTTCTCTTCGGGTATCTCGACCAGCGCCTTCACGAATTGCGCGGCTAGCAACTCGCCGCGCGGGTTTTCCAGCTTGCCAAAGACGAGGGCCATGTGCTCGAAGGGGTCGATCACGTCGCCCAGCCGGTCGATCTTGGCGTCCTTAGGTTCAACACCGGGCATTGAACTAATCACGATCCGGCAGGGAATGGGCAGCGGAAGCTGGTCCAGGTAATACATGTCTTCTTCGTAGACGTGCGCGATGACCAACAAGTTCGAGAGGTCGGCGATTTTGAACAGGTCGTTATTGGTGTCGACGATGGCGCCTTTGACGACGTTTTTTTCGACGATCGTGCCGTCTCGCGGGGCCACAATCGGCACGCGGGCCCATTCGTTTTCCGCTTGCACGTTGCGCTGAGCCCCCTCCTTGTGCAGGCGCTCCGCTTCGGCCGCCACGGCGTCGATCTCCTCGGAACTGAACATCCAGCTTCGCAGCGTCATGCGGGCTTTTCGCACGTCGGTTTCTTCTTCTTCCACGTTTTTTCTGGCTTCGCGAAGCTGCCGTTCGCTGATGCCGCCTTCCTTGTCGAGGCGTCGCAATTGATTGAGAGTCTCCGTGTCGCTGCGCAAGCGAATGAGAGCATTGACCAGCTCGGCTTTCTTTTCGCCCAATTCCTTGCTCCACAAAACGCCGAGCACCTGGTGTTCCACCACGTGGTCCATGACGCGCACGTCGCGCTTGGTCTTGATTTCCTCGGTCGACACGTCGGCGCCCGGTGCATCGACCTGCCCCAGCGCGATCACCTGACCGGGGAAACGTGCATGGACGTGAACCAATGTGTCGGGATCGAAGTTGAGCTGCCCGCGCAGCTCCAGCACACGCGGCCTCGTGGGCAGGCTGGCGACGGCGGTGCGAATGCCGTTCAGCTCCACGACCTCGGGCATGACCTCGATATAAGGCTGGGCGTTGGCCGGGTCGACGACGACCACACCCTCATCATCTTTTACGTCCGGACCCGCCTTGGCCCAATAGGCGTGCAGTTTCGGCCAGGCAAAGAAGGCGGCCACGCCGAACGTCAGCACGGCGCCCGCCACGAGCAAATTGGTTTTTCTCATCGCTCGAATCGAACCGTGCGTCCGCCTCCCGGTGGGTCAGGCTTACCAGCCTGACGTCTGTAGGTCAGGCTTTCTAGCCTGACGCCTGTAGGGTCGGGCTTTCTAGTCTGACGTCTGTGAGCGCAGGCTCCCTGGCCCGATGTCTTTCAGGCTGGAAAGCCTGACCTACGTAGTTATCAATCCAAGGAAATGTCGCTGGGAGCCTTTCCTAAAGGTACGAGCGCCAAAGGCTTCCGGCAACCCGCCAAACCACGGTCGGCTGCGGCGTGACGAAACTTTAAGCTTTTCTGGCGAACTGCCGCTAACCGCATCCGGGGCAGGACGCAGATCACGAAGTGATTGCTTCGCTGGCCCAAACAGCTTGAATCCTCGCAGGGGACCGCCATAATCACGGAGAGCTTGCCCGAGTTACGGGCGGCTTTCGGAGCGTCCCATGCACGTCCAGTGCCCTCGTTGCCATCTGCCGGTGGACTTGGTCGATAACGCCGGATTGGATTATATCGCCTGCCCGTCGTGCGGCAGCCACATTAGTCTGTTAGACAACGCGACGGCCATTTATGACGCCGGATACCCGATCGACCAGGCGATGACCAATCGCGCCGAAGCAGAGACGGTGGGTCGAGCCGCCGATCCCAAGTCGAGTTTCCGATTCGTCGAAGGACGAACGTTCGGCGAGTATGAATTGCTCGCAGAAATTGCCCGAGGTGGAATGGGCGTGGTGTTCAGGGCGCGCCAGATGCGTCTGAACCGCACGGTGGCCTTGAAGATGATCCTTGCCGGCCAACTCGCCGATCAGGACGATGTGCGGCGGTTTCTGAGCGAGGCCGAAGCCGCCGCGGGGCTCGACCATCCGGGCATCGTGCCGGTCTATGAGTCGGGTGAACTCGACGGACAGCACTTCTTTTCGATGGGCTTTGTCGATGGGCAGAGTCTGGCGGCGCTGCTGGCCGCCGGGCCCTTGCCGCCGCGAAAAGCGGCGGAGCTGATCTCGCAAGTGGCGGATGCCGTCGACTATGCGCACGCACACGGCGTGATTCACCGCGACTTGAAACCCGGCAATATCTTGCTCGATCAAGAGGGCAAGCCGCGCGTCACCGATTTTGGCCTGGCCAAGCGCGTGGCCGGCGACAGCAACCTCACGCGCACCGGTCAAGCGCTGGGCACGCCCAGCTACATGCCGCCGGAACAAGCCTCCGGCAAGTTAGACGCCATCGGTCCGGCCTCCGATGTCTACGCTTTGGGCGCGGTGCTCTACGCCGTGCTGATCGGCCGACCGCCATTTCAGGCTGCCACGCCGCTCGATACGATTTTGCAAGTCCGCGAACAAGAACCTGTCGCGCCGCGGCAATTGAACGTCGACCTGCCGCGCGACCTGGAAACGATTGCCCTGAAATGCCTGGAGAAGGAACCGCACAAGCGTTATGCCACGGCCAAGGAGCTGGCCGAGGAGCTGCGCCGGTTTCTGCAAGGCGAGCCGATCTACGCTCGGCCGATCGGCCGCTCGATGCGGGCCTGGCGGTGGTGCCGCCGCAACCCGAAACTTGCCGCGCTTACGGCAACGGTTTTTGTGCTGCTGGCCACCGTCGCGGCGGGTTCGACCACGGCTGTGGTCCGCATTCAACGCGAGATGGAGCGCACCGACAAAGCACGGCGCGAGGCGAACGACAACTTTCGCAAGGCCGAGCGCCAACGGAAACTCGCCGAGACGGCCCAGCAGGAAGCGCTGCGAAATCTCAAGCAGGTCGAGAGCGAACGCCGCCGGGCCGAAACCAACTTTCTCAAGGCGCGCGGCGCGGTAGACCAAATGCTGACCCGCGTCGGGCAGGAGCGATTGTCGGGCGTGCCGCAAATGGAACCAGTGCGCCGCGCGCTGCTCGAAGACGCCGTCGAGTTCTATCGCGGCTTTCTTGACGAAAAAAGCGACGACCCGGCGGTGCGCGTCGAAATGGCACGGGCTTACCAACGCCTGGCCGACATCTACGATACTTTAGGTCAGCGCGATCAGGCGCGCCGGGCCGTTTTGCAAGGCGCAGCCATCTTCGACAAGCTGGTTGACGAGTACCCAAATGAACCCGACTACCGCGCCGGTTCAGCGAATGGCTTGAACCAACTGGGCAGCCTGCTGAAGGACGAGATGAACGCGCTGGAAGCCGAACGCGTTTACGGCCAGGCGAAGGCCACGCTGGAAAAGCTGGTGGCCGACGTTCCGGGCAATCCCCGCTATGGTTTGATGCTCTCCGAAACGCTCGGTCATTTGGGCGTGCTGCGCGAGGTCACGGGAAAGTTCGACGGTGCCGAAGAGGCATTCCGCTGCGCAGTCCAGCTCGATGAAGAAATTACGCGTCGCTGGCCGAAGCTGCCCGAAGGCCGGAGCCTGCTGGCGGACAATTGTGGCAACCTGGAGCGGCTTTTGAGGCAGGAGGGGCGATTCGCCGAAGCGGAGCCGCTGTCGTTGCGCTCTTGCGAGATTGCCAAAAGGCTGGCGGCCGACTTCCCGGCAGCGGCAACCTACCAGAAAGGTCTGGCAACTTGCTATCACAATCATGGAGTTCTGCTGGACGAAACCGGCCGGCGCGATGAAGCGGAGGACTTTTTTCGCAAGGCGATCGGACTCCGCCAGCGGCTGGCGAATGACTTTCCGCACGTCATCAGTTACCGCCAGGATCTGGCTAAGCACTACAACAGCCTGGGGCTCGTACTTTCTCACGCGCGCCGGCCCCAAGAGGCGGAGGCGGCGTTTAAGCAGGCGATTGCGCTTAAGCAGAAGTTGGCCGCCGATCTTCCCAGCGTGCCCCTGCGGCGACGCGAACTGGCAAACAGCTTCACGAATCTCGGTCTGTTCCAGATGCAAAATGGCCAGTTCGACAAAGCGGATCAGGCTTATCGAGAAGGCATCGACCTTCTTGAGAGGTTGGTTCGCGAATTCCCGGCGGTACCCGAATACCAGGGCGCCCTCGGCGCCGCGCTCAACGATTTTGCCATGGCGACCGGCCAGCGCGACCCTCAAGGGGCGCGGGCGTTACTCGAGCGAGCGATCGGATGTCAGCAGTTGGCGATCGAGCTCAACCCCCGTGAGAGGACGTTCCACAAGTTCCTTCGCAACCATCATCTCGTGCTGAGCCGGATTCTTTTGCAGCTTGGCGAGCACGCCGATGCCGCTCGCGAGGCGACGAAAATGGCGGAGTTGTCGTTCGAGCCGGCCCGCGACCATTACGACGCGGCCTGCTATCTGGCCCGTTGTGTCCCTTTGGCAACTAAGGACACAACGCTTTCCGACGCCGAACGAGTGGCACTGGCGGAGGACTACAGCCGCCGCGCCGTCGAGCAGCTCGAGCGGGCCATCGCCGCCGGTTACAACGACTTCGATCATCTAGGGCGCGATAGAGACCTCGACGCACTTCGCGATCGCCACGAGTTTCGCAAATTGCTTGGCGACTCCGATGTCGCGCCAGCCCGGCGGACGATGAACTAGCTTGGATATGCAAGTTCCGCGTCTGGGTGCGGAAGCAAGTTCGATCAGTGCAGCCACGGGTACCCCGGCCGAAAAGCAACATGGAAGAGAACCCTTACCGCGCGCCTCGTTTTGACGTCCACGCCGAGCGGGATGAGACGCTACGGATGTACGGCATTTATCCCCAGCGGACGTTGCCGGCAAGTGTCTCCGTCCGTTCCCGGCTAACAACCGGCAACATCATCGGCCAGTGGATCGCCTTCGTTCTGTTTGGCGTCGGCCCGATTCTGCTGGGACTGTTGCTGCTGACGGTGGTGCCCGTCTGGCAAGTGCGACTGGGTCTGGGCGGATTTTTTTGTGCCTTCGGCCTGTTCGTCGGTTATTTCATTGCGCACGACGTCAACGAATGGGTCGAACTCGACGGCGATAAGCTGCGCTGGAAGCATCTTTTCACGCGGCAAGTAAACGAGTGCGGCATCGGCGAGATCGACGCAATCGTAACGCTGACGCTGGCGCTGCGCACGCTGGCGGTTCGCATTGCGGAGAACATCTTTGGACGGATCAAAGGCTTCGAACTTCGAGTGGCAGGCAAGAGATCGCCAGTTCGCGTGTTCCGCGCCGACCCAGCCATGACGAACGTCCGGGAGCTCATCGAGGCTGCGGTGACCAAAATGTACGAGCATGGCGAGGTGATTCCAGAAATCATCGACTTTGAGGGAGCGCCCTTAATTCGCCGCTTGACCCTCCGACGGCGATGAATTGCCGACGGCCGGCCGGCGAGTACGCGCGGACCGCCGCTTACGTCTGAATTGCAGCGCCCCTCGGGTGGTGCTTGTTTCGCGCGCGCCGCCTACCGTAAGATGACGTTTTGTGCCTGGTAGCCTTCCCATTCACCCATCGGCGAGGAAGTCGTTCATGTCAAAGCCGGCCTTGCTGCAAAAACTCGAACGCCACTTTCGCGACGACCCGTCCGCCTTGCCCGTCGTCGTACCTGGTGTCGCAGATGCCCGGCCGTTCGGTGCTGCTGCTCACAGGGGCGGGCATGGGATCGATCGAAACGGCATGCCAGCTTGCGCGGATGCTCGCTCCGGCGACGGTCATTCTGGAAGACGTCGACCTGATCGGCACGGAGCGGAACATGCAGACGGTCGGCGCCAACGCGCTCTTGTTCGAGTTGTTGAATCAAATGGATGGGTTGGCCGACGACGCCGACATCTTGTTCTTATTGACCACGAATCGTCCCGACATTTTGGAGCCGGCCTTGGCCTCGCGGCCGGGGCGCATCGACCAGGCGATCGAAGTGCCGCCGCCCGACGCCGGCTGCAGGCGGCGGCTGTTGGAGCTCTACAGCCGCGGCCTGCGATTGGAACTGAGCGAAGTCGATCGGCTGATCGAGCGCACGGACGGCGTGAGCGGAGCGTTCATCCGCGAGCTACTTCGTAAGGCGGCCGTGTTTGCGGCCGAGGAAGACGGC
>DASSFG010000631.1:0-14491 GCA_035694685.1 Pirellulales bacterium | reverse complement strand
ACCCGCGTGCGTCAAGAGCCTTCTGTGTTTCCACCGTCCACTCTCCGCCCTCGTCTTGGATGCCAACCTTCTTCAGAAACGCTTCGCGAAAAGGCGGATAAGCATCCAGAAAGTAGGCGACTACCTCAGTAGCCAAGTTTTCCTCCGGTAACACTGCGGCGGAGGTCGGCTGTTTGAAGATACGCTCGAACAACGATTCTTTCTCTCGCACGGCTAACGTCCTCAATTGTTATTCTTGAACTGATTGTGAAACCCTCAGCTGGCGTCATTGTTCGCTGCGACGCTGTCGATGGCGACGGTGAGCCCCTCCTGCCAAGCGCACCTCACCTTCGGCGTCGTGGTGCGGAGGATGGCGTGCTGAAGGGCCATGCAAGCGAGCTCGCGGACGTGGTCGCCTGAAAGACCGTCGGCGGCGTAAGTGGCTTCATCGAGCAGCATAGCACTGGTACTGGTGAGACGCAAATTGTCATCAAAACTTGCCGCCGAGCGTCGGGCAAACGTTAGCTTAATGCGAATGACTACGTCAAAGCGGCTGGATCGCTCGCGATCGCCGGGTCGATCACCGCCAGATCGCTCGTGCGGCGATGAAAGTCAGCCCGTCTTTCGTCTGAATCCGGCCGAGCTGAGCAAGAATCCGTTGGCCCACGAGCGCCCTGGCGGTCGCTTACGCCGGTTCATCAACCATCGCGCGGCACCAGGCTTTGACCTTTCGCCGGAGGATTTCTGACACTTCCTTGTACTTGCGGAAGTCGAGCCGGATTCGGTCGCTGGCTTCGCCGATTGAGGCAGCCGTCGCGCCGGAGGCGGCCGACGCCTTGAACAATTCCTGCTTCACCCCCAGCATGAACCCGAGCTCGTCCCACTCCCTGAACTCCGGTAGGCTTCTCAAGTACTCGTCAAGCTCGTTTCGCTCGTCGATGCTCAGAGTCGCCAGGTAACCGAAAAACTCGTGCGTCTCCCGCTCGCTGTAATCACTCATCATTACTCCTCAGTTAGACAATTGGACGTAAACTACCTGCGCTTGCCCGCTATCGACCCTTCGGCGCGTCAGCCCGTTGGCCGGCACCTTCAACGACGCATGTCGTGATAACAAAGTTCGCTGCCCAACGTGGGGCAGCGGCCGTCGGGTCAGACGACCACCCAGTATTTGACGTTTTGATCGTCCAGCCACTGGGTGACGCGGGCGCGATGGCCGTTGCGTCCGAAATTCACGACGATCAACCGCCCGTCTTCCGCGGTCGATAGGCTGCGTCTTATCACCTTTCGCTCGAGTGCTCTCAAAGCCCTTTCTTGGCAGTCACCCGTGTGGATTACGATTGTGCCTCCGAAACTCACGAAATGCTCCTTGTTAGTTTGGACGCTGCGCATGAAAAGTCATCGGTCTTGATTCTGTTTTCGTTCGCCATCGTCACCTCCAAGTAAACCGACGCAGGTTGTCTTAGCAAAGTTCGCTGCCCAACGTAGGGCAGTGGTGGTATGCTGTTCGTCATGGCAAGGCAGACAATCACCTTCGAGCGGAAGCGAAGCGATGCAGAGCGGCGCACCAAGCAAGCCGAAAAGTTTTTGCGGCTTTTCAAACTGCTGGAATTGCTGGCGGGCCGGCGACGCTTTTCACCACGCGAATTGGCCCGCGAACTTGGGTGCAGCCAGCGCGAGCTATACCGCCATAGCACCGTGCTCAGCCTGGTGGGCATCTACGTCGAGTTCGATCGTCAGGCCGGCCGCTACCTGCCGCTACGGTCCGACTATCGCTTTCCGGCGCCCTTGGCCCTGACCAACGACGAGTTGCTCGGGCAAGCCGTGGCGACCGCTGTTAGCAATGTGCCGGCGCTGGAGTTGGGCGACGGCGCGGGGGCCACCACTCGCAAGCTGGCGGCAAGCGACACCAACGCCGCGGATTTGCTCGCGGCCGCCCAGCAAGTCATCGCCGTGTTGGGACTGAAGATGGTCGATCACAGCGCGCATCGCGGGACGATCGGCACGATCCAACAGGCCCTCGTCGGGTGCAAGCAGCTTCGCGGTACTTATCGCAGCCCCTATTCCGACAAGCTGTGGCGCGTCACATTGCACCCGTATCGTCTCTGCCTGGCGCGGCAGGCTTGGTACTTGATCGCTCGGCCCGAAGGCGAGACGACGCCCCGCAACCTGCGCGTCGTGCGATTCCGATCGTTACGCTTGCGTGACCAGCCCGCGGATGTGCCGGATGACTTCGACCTCGGCGCGCACCTGGGCAATGCCTGGGACATTTTTCGCGGCGACCAATCCTACGAAGTCGAAATCCGTTTCACCAAAGACGCCGCCGTACAGGTGACGGAGACGCGCTGGCACCACACTCAGAAAACCAAGAGGCACCGCGACGGCAGTGTCACTCTCAACTTCCGCGTCGATGGCCTCGACGAGATCCTCTGGTGGCTGCTGCCGTGGACGGGTTTTGCCGAAGTCATCAGACCGATCGAATTGCGCGAGCGGCTGGTCGAGCAATTGCAAGCGGGCTTGCGGATGAACGGCCAGCCCTCGCCGTTCTGATTCGGCTCCTCCACAATTTCCTCGGCGGGAACGAGCACGGCACGGCCGTCACGCCGTTCCACGATTGGCTGACCAAGGCGTTAATGTCGAAGCGCTGCGACACACAGAAAGCAATGCCCAGGCTAGGAGTAGGCAACGTCCGTGCCGCTCTTAAGGTCGCGCAGCTTGAGGCGCTCGGGCGATTGCTCGATCAGCTCGCCCACAATGGCCCGGCCGCCTTTCAGCCGGACCTTCACGAGCGTGGGTGGCTCATCGCCCAAGGCGGGCACGGCAGCAAGAGCGACGATGATGATCTGCCAAACGCCGACAAGTTGCCTACGAGACATGACGAGCCTCTTCCTGAAGCGGACGTAACGACGGGGCGGAGGTCGAGTGGTCAATCGTAACAGGCCACTCGCCGCCCAACAACTCGTCAGGCGGGGACCGACTGTTTGCCGGATGCAACAAGCTGTTTGCCAGACGCAACAAGCTGATCGGTCTCCCGCGGAGCTTTAACTCGAGAGCCTCTCTAATTCGTTGGCGAGGCGCTGCACCTCGTGTGCGAGCGCACGCAACCGCTGCAAAAGCCGCTGCCGCGACTCGCGAGCGGCGTCTCTGCGCTTTCGCTCCCTACGGAAAGCAACAAGCTGAGGACGATTGAGCCGCAGACGCTCGATGTGAAAGCCGCCCGTTTCCGTCAATGGCCGCAACATGCCGTCTTCGCCTTCGGCAAGATGGCGTGCCAGCTCATCCCTTTCGGGATGAAGGACTCGCTGGCTTGATTCCGGTTGCCACCAATCTGCCTTGAATTCGTTGCACGCATGGCAGGAGTAAATCCAATTTTCCGGGTCATCGCTTCCGCCCCGCGAACGAGGCTGGAAATGATCAACGGTCAGTTCGGATCCCGCGTCGGTTTCGGTCACCGAGCAATAGCCGCAACGAAAGTCAAACCGCCGCCGCAGCGACTCTCGCTGTTCGGGGCCCATTGCTCACTTTCGACTGCTGTCGCACGAATCTTCGGCAAGTACGGCGGCCAGTTCGCTGTCAATCGCCTCTCGCTCGCGTCGGGCATCCGCCAGAAAGCCACGCAGCCGCTCAACGAAGACGTCACGCCGGTGGACGAGTTCTTCAAGCTTGCGGTTCTGGCGCTCGATTCGCTCGCGGTCTTGCCGGATTCGCTCCGTTGCAGGAGTCAAGTACGCTGCTTCGCTGTCTTCAATCTCACTGGCAAGCTTGGCAAGTTCCGCTTGTTCGTTGGCATTGGCCAAGCCGGCGTCTCGCCGCTCTTGCAGCGTGCGAAATCGCGATCTCTTTTCGGTGTTGAACATTTGCTGTCACTCGCGGCACTGAGCACGGATTAACATCATTATAAGCTGGGGTTTACCGTCCCACCACCCGCCGACCCTAGTTCGCGCACGTGCGGCGTTGACAGCTTGGGACGGTTTCGATACAACCTCGCGACCCATCCATAGTTTTTTTTGGCCTGACCGCGATCGACACGTCTAGGCGGCGGCCAAAAGCTGATTGTCGTCAATCCGTTCTTGGCTCATTCTGCGCGTCGCTGAACGTGGTTGCCGGGCAGGCGACCTCCGCGGCTGACGCCACGAGTGAAATCGCATGGCACCGCCCAAATCGCCTAAAACGCCCGAGGCACCAGCCGCGTCGCCGCTGGCGGTGCGATTGGCAGCGCTGCGAAAGTTCGCCGTGCGACTGGCCGGCTGGATCGCCAGGAACCCGCTGCAAGCCGGCATCATTTTCGGCATCGTGCTATTGCCCGTGTTGCCGATCGTGGTCGTGCAAGTTACGCTCAGCCGCAATTTGCCCCAAGAGATGGTCAAACCGCCGTTGGAGCTGGCCTTCGAGGCGCTTGGCCGCCAAGATTACGCCCTCGTGGGGCAAATCGCCGGCGAGCTCGGCGCCATACAGCCGATGACCGCGGACGAGCTGAAAGCGAAGCCTTTCCTGCTCGGCGTCGTGGCCGATCACGACGCCGGCCGCATGCTGGGCCGTCAGCAGCGCCGCCTGCGGGCGCTCGCGGCCCAATACCTGAGCGAAGCGCGGCTGATGGGTTTTCCGGCCGGGCGCGAGGCCGAGGGACTGGTGTTGCTGGGCAAGAACCTCTACCTCAGCGGCCGCGCGGCGGAGAGCGTCGCGCTGCTCGACGAGGCGCTCGGCGCGGCGCCCGACCGGGCCACCGAACTGCACCAGTTGTTGGCTGGAGCCTGGCTCGATCAGCCGCAGCCGAACTTTCACGAGGCGCTCAAGCACAACATCGCCTATTTGGCCGACGAACGGCTGCCGAACGATGCCCGGCTGCAGGGACTGATCGAGCGCAGCCGCATCGAGTTCGACCTGGAAGACTACCAGGCTTGCCGCCAGACCCTGGCCGACGTACCGGCCGATTCGACCTTCGCACTACAAGCTGCCCTGATGCGCGCCCAGTTGCTGGAGCACGAAGGACAAGAGTTGGCAGAGGCCGAGTCACCGGCGGCGGTCGACAAGTATCGCTCGGCCATCGAGCTGCTCGAGGAATTGCCGTCCCGCGCTGCGACCAGCCTGGCGGCGGCGGCCGATGCGGCATTCTTGCTGGGCCGTCTGCGTCTGGAGTCGGGCGACGACGAGGCCGGTGTGAAGCAACTGCGGCGCACCGCCCAGCGTTGGCCCGAAACGGATGCCGGCTTTGCCGCCGGAATTCAGGTGGCCGAGTGGTGCCGACAACACCACCACATCGCCGATGCCATGACCGCTTATCGCGCCGCGTTGGAGGCCATCGACTCCGACGCGCCGGTGCAAAGCCGTTGGCTTTCGCTCGACGAGCTGCGCACCGACTTGCTCGATGCCTATCAAGAGTTCTTACGGCAACAGCAGTTTGAGCAGGGCATCGATCTGGCGCGCCTCGCAGCGCCCGTTTTGAGCGTCGCCCGGTCTTTACAGTTGCAGGCCCAAGCGCATGCACAGTGGGGGCGGCACTTGTTGGCCGTGGCAACGAGCGACCGGTCGCCCGATGCGAGCAAGCTGCTCGGCGACGGGCGACGACGCCTGCGGCAGGCCGGCGCGCTCTATCGCCGATTGGCTGGCACCCGGCCGGCTTCGCGCGAATACCCCGACGATATCTACGACGCGGCCGAGGCCGATTTGGCCGGTCATAACTACACTTCGGCCGTCGAGATGTTCGGCAAGTATCTCTCCGTCGAGGCCCGCCAGCGCCGTCCGCGGGCGTTGCTCGCCTTGGGAGAGTCGCTGCTGGCTTTGGGGCAGCCGTCCGCCGCGCTCAAGTGGCTCGAAGAGTGCATTGAGTTTCACGGCCGTGATGCCGCCATCTTCGAAGCACGGCTCATCGCCTGCCGGGCATATCTCGAAGAGGGAAAGGCGAAAGAGGCTGAAAAACTGTTGCTCGATAATCTCTATGGCGACGCACTGACGCCGGCCAGCACAGAGTGGCGACAATCGCTGTTCGCCCTGGGCAGATTGTTGTACGAGGCCGGCCGTTACACCGAGGCCATCGAGCGGCTCGAGGAGGCCATCTCGCGGTTTCCGCACGACGGCGACGCCGAAGAAGCCCGCTATTTGGCGGCCGAAAGCTACCGCCGCAGTGCCCGCGAAGTCGAGCGGCAGGAACTGCAAGAGGCGACGGCCGAGGGACGGCTAGCTCGCCGCCGCGAGTGGACGCAGCTTCTCGAGACGGGCCTGGCCCGCTTCGAGCAGGAGCTGAATGGCATCTTGATGCGTCAGGAGAAGAGTCCGCTCACGCGGCTGGAAGAAGCCATCTTGCGCAACTGCTTTTTTGCGCGGGGAGCCATTCTGTTCCAGCTCGGTCGCTATCAAGAGGCGATTCAGGCATACGCCAGCGTAACGAACCGGTATCAGCAGCGGCCGGAAGTGCTCGATGCCTACATGCAGATTGCCGCCTGTTACCGCCGGCTGGGGCAAAGCACCGAGTCGCAGAGCACGCTCGAACAGGCTAAATACGCGCTGAAACATTTGCCTGAGAGCGTCTCGTTCGACGAGACATCGAACTACAACCGTGAAGAATGGCGCCGACTATTCGACACTTTGGGGGCACTTTAAGCGATGACCACCGCCGCCGGTATGACCTTGTGGGAGACGGACGTCTTGTTCGAGATCGCCGGAGCGCGCCTGAACTTGCTCGAGCAACTACATGCGCTTGGCCGCCGCCAGCTCGAATTGATCGACCAGACAGACATGACAAACCTGATCCACGTGCTGGCGGCCAAGCATAACGTGCTCGCCGAGTTGCAACTCACCGAGAAGCGGCTCGATCCTTTTCGCGGGCAGGCCCCCGACGAGCGCCGCTGGCGCAGCGAGGCTTTGCGCCGGCAATGCGCTGAAACGATCGGTAGGGCCGACAATCTGTTGCGAGAGGTGATGCAACAAGAAAAGTCGGCCGAAACGCGGCTGCAGCGGCACCGCGACGAAACCGCCGCGCGGCTGCAAATGGCCCACGCCGCCGGCCATGCGCGCTCCGCCTACACCACCCCGTCCCCACATCCGGGCATACTCGACCTGAGAACCGAAAACTGAGTACTTTCACTTTCCCCTTTCCACTTTCCACTCTTCCCTTTTCCCTCTTCATGACGCCGCCCGCAGACACTCAACTCGCCGACGCTGATGTCGCGCTGGGTCCGGAATCCGATCTGGAGACCGTGCTGGCGGCCTGGCATGGCGCTACGCTGCGCCTGGAGCAGACGCATGAAGCGTTGCGGTGCGAAGTGCAGCGACTGACCGATGAGCTGCAAGTGAAAAACCGCGAGCTGGCCCGCAAGAACCGGCTGGCCGACCTGGGTCAAATGGCGTCGCACGTCGCGCACGAGGTGCGTAACAATCTGGTGCCCGTGTCGCTGTATATGAGTGTCTTGCGCCGACGGATTTCCGGCGACGCCGAGTCGCTGGCCGTGCTCGACAAGGTCGAATGCGGCCTGACTTCGCTCAAAGCGACCGTCACCGATTTGTTGAATTTTGCCGCCGAGCGCGATCCGCAACTCACCACAGTGATGTTGGCGGCCTTGCTCGCCGAGCTGCACGCCTCGCTGGCGCCGCAGCTTGCCGCACAGTCGATCGAACTGAGCACCGACGTGCCCGCCGAACTGGCCGCCGACGTCGATTGCGACATGTTGCGGCGTTCGATCTTGAACATCTCACTCAACGCACTGGACGCCATGCCCGAGGGAGGGCGGCTGACCGTCCGCGCCTGGCAAGAAGCAGAATCGGTGGCGCTGGAGATCACCGACGACGGGCCGGGCCTGAGCGAAGAGGCCTGTCGTCGCGCATTCGAGCCGTTTTACACCACCAAGCCCACCGGCACGGGTTTGGGACTGGCGATCGTTTACCGCATGGCCGAGGCGCACGGCGGCGCGGTCAGTGTGGCCAACGCTCCCGGCGGCGGCGCCGCCTTTACGATACGCCTGCCTCTACGAAGGGAAAGTGGAAAGTGAAAAGTGGAAAGTGAAAAGTGGAAAGTGGAAAGTGGAAAGTGGAAAGTGGAAAGTGAAAAGTGAAAAGTGAAGAGCCAAGAGAAGCGTGGTCTCCGCTGGCGACTCATTGCTCGTTGCTCATCGCTACCCGGACCAGCCACAAATTTTATCAATCCCCCATCATGACCTCCAAACCGAAACTGAACTTGCTTACGGTGCGTGCGGCCGAATTGAATGGCCGCGTGCTGGTGGTCGACGATCATCGGCAAGCGCGCGAGTCGATGTCCGACGTGCTGCGCCAGGCGGGGCATCAGGTGCAGGCCGTCTCCAGCGCCATCGAGGCGCTCAAGGTGCTCGATCGCGAAAGCTTCGACGTCGTCATCACCGACCTGCAAATGCCCGGCATGTCGGGACTGGATTTCGTGCGCCAGCTTGAAAAACGTCCGCACGGCGCCCAGGTCGTGATGGTTACCGCGTATGCCACCGTGGCATCGGCCGTCGAGGCCATGCGTCATGGGGCGTTCGATTACATCGAGAAGCCGTTCGCCGCCGATCGCCTGGAAAAACTCGTGGAACGGGCCATCGGCCACGGGCGCTTGATCGACGCCGGCCAGAGCTTGCCGGCGGCGGGCAACGGCGCGGAGCCGACGATGGTGGGTAGCAGCCCAGCCATGCGGGCACTACGAGCACGCATTGCACGTGCAGCGCCCACTTCGGAGACGATTCTCATCACCGGCGAAAGCGGCACCGGCAAAGAACTGGTCGCCCGCGCCGTACACGCCGCCAGTACGCGGGCCGCGACGCCGTTGGTAGGTTTGAACTGCCCAGTGCTTTCCGCTCAGCTCATGGAGAGCGAATTGTTCGGCCACGAGCGAGGCGCCTTCACCGGCGCCGACGCCCCGCGCACGGGGCGGTTTGAGCTGGCCGACGGCGGCACGATTCTGCTCGACGAAATCAGTGAAATCGAGTTGCCGCTGCAAGCCAAGTTGCTGCGGGTGCTGCAAGAACGCAACTTCGAGCGCGTCGGTTCCAGCGAAACCCGAAACATTGACGTGCGCGTGCTGGCCACGACCAATCGCGACCTGCGTGCCGAAGTTGCCGCGGGGCGGTTTCGCGAAGACCTGTTCTTCCGCCTGGCAGTGATCCCGCTGGAAGTGCCGGCCTTGCGTGAGCGGCCGGAAGACCTTGGCCCGTTGGCAGAACACTTTTTGACGCGCAGTGCTGCCCGCCTCGGGCGCGAGCCGTGCCAGCTCGCCGCCGCCGCCCAGGAATTGCTGCTCAGCTATCACTGGCCTGGTAACGTGCGCGAGCTGGAAAACATCATGACGCGCGCCAGTGTGCTCAACATGGGCGGACCAATTGGCGCCGACGAACTGCGTCCCTGGCTGATCGACTCGCCTGGCTCGCCCGCGGCCAATCACGACGATCGTCTGCCGTTGGGCCTGAGCCTGCGGGAGATGGAACGTAAGCTGATCGAAGCCACGCTCGACCACTTTGACGGGCACCGTGCCCGCGCGGCCGAGGCACTGGGCATTGGCTTGCGCACGCTGTCGGGGAAGTTGAAGGAGTATGGCTACGCGCCGCGCACCAAGCGGTTTGCCAAGGCGGCTTGAACCGGCAGTTTTTGCCGATTCCGTCCGGCAGTTTCTGCCGGAGGGAGATGCGACGTCGCGGCAACGACGATGCGATGGGGCGCGAGGAATGAAACACACGGTATATGGCAAGCGGTGCAGGCGTATGGACTTGGAGCGAAATAACTTGGTGGTAGACGTGCCTCGGCGGCCTGATTATCGGTAACGGCATCGTGCTTGCTTAAGAGGAAATTCATTTAACCGCGAGCCAACGGCTCCCATCGTTTAACCGCGAGCCAACGGCTAGCGTGAACCCGAGATAGGATACGAGTCAAACAATTGGGCAGCGACATTTCAAATCGAACGCTCACGGGCGCCGTTGGCGGCCGGTTAAACGAGGTTATTCAGCCGAGATCGTACCGCTACAAGGATGCACAATGATCGCCAAACTGTTCGATTCGACGACCATTCCGGTGTTGGAGCAGGTGGTGAACTTCGCGCAAGCGCGGCACCAGGTTTTGGCGGGCAACATCGCCAACCTCGACACGCCGGGCTATCGCACGCGCGACTTATCGAGCGACGCCTTCGAGGCCAACCTGCGGCAGGCGATTGAGACACGCGATCAACAGCAAACCGACACGCTGGCGCCGCCAACCGATGAGCTCAATCCTTTTGCACCGGTCAAAGCCAGCCTGGAAGGTATCCTGCGGCACGACGACGACAACGTCGGTCTGGAACAGCAGCTCATGGAAATTGCCAAGAACCAGATGCAACACGGCATCGCAATGTCCATTTTGAACAATCAACTTCAATTGATCGGCGCCGCCATCAGTGAACGAGCCTAACAAAGGTCTTAGGTCTTAGGTCTTAGGACTTAGGAGCCGCCCTGACCCTAAGACCTAAAACCTAAGACCTAAAACCTAAGACCTAACCATGCTTTCTGCCCTCGACGTCAGCACCAGTGCTTTAGTGGCCCAGCGGGTTCGCTTGACGGCCATCGCGAACAACATTGCCAATTTGTCGACGACTCATAACGAGTCGGGCGAGGTGGAACCGTTCCGCCCGCGATACACCGTCTTCGAAGCCGATGACTCGGTGCGCGGCCCGTACGGCGTTTCGGGCGTGAAGGTTGGCGCAGTGAAAATCGCCGATGCCGAGCCACGTTGGAGATATCAGCCCAATCATCCCGATGCCGCCAAAGAAGGCCCGCACGCGGGCTACGTCGCTTACCCGAACATCGACCTGATGAGTGAATTCACTGACGCGCTGGAAACCACCCGGGCCTACGAGGCCAACCTCGGCGTGATTGACGTTACCAAAGAAATGGTGCAGCAAACGTTGCGAATCTTGGCGTAAAGAAACCCATCGTTTAACCGCGAGCCAACGGCTAGCGCGGGCGTTGGCAATGTAACAAAGCAAAAAAACTTGTGGCAGCACTGTCTTTGGAGTAACGACCGCGGGCGCCGTTGGCGGCCGGTTAAACAAAGATAGAAAATGAAAATGGAAGGTAGGAGTCAATCTGCAAGCCTAACCTACTTACCGGCAACCGCAGGCTGCAAAGCCTAACGTAGTTACCCGCAAACGTCAGGCTGGAAAGCCTGACCTACATGCTCGCAAAGGAGTAGCGCCGTCGTGTCGACCATCTCATCCATCCAAGTTCCATCGCTTGCGCAAGCACCAAGTGCGGCTGGCGCCGCCGGCGCGGCCAACTCAATGGCCGGTTCAACGGGCGGCTCGTTCAAAAACTTCCTGCTCGATTCGATCCAGCAAGTCAACTCGATGCAGCAAGACGCCAACCAGGCGGTCGAGCAGCTTGCCACCGGCGGCGACGTCAGCCCCGCCGAGGTCTTCACCGCCGTGCAGAAGGCCGACCTCGCCTTCCGCATGATGATGCAGGTACGTAACAAACTCGTCCAAGCCTACCAGGATGTACAGAATATCAAGGTATAAGGTCTTAGCGCTTAGGTCTTAGGTCTTAGTTTCGGACGCACGCAACCTCTCACAACGACCTACACCCTAAGCCCTAAGCCCTAAGCCCTAAGCCCTAAGACCTAAGCCCTAAGACCTAAGACCTAAGACCTTCTGACATGGACTTTCTGAATCGAGCTTTCGCGCAGCTTTCCGAATTGTTTCGCTCCATGACGCCCGCCGCGCGCATTACGACGGGCTTGCTGCTGGTGCTCGTGGTGACGAGCCTGGGATACCTGTTCAACCATCAAGTTTCGGGCGGCGACGGGTTCTTGTTGGAAGGCCAACCTTTTTCACAAGCCGAACTGCAGGCGATGCAGGCCGCGTTTGGTCAGGCCGGTTTGGGCGGCTTTGAAATCGACGGCGGCCGGATTCGCGTGCCTCGCGCGCTCAAGGCCAAGTACATGGCGGCTCTGGCCGATGCCGACGCGATGCCGGCCCAGTTCGGCTCGCACCTCGATGCGGCCGTAAACAAACCGAGCCCTTTCACCAGCAAGGCCCAACAAGAGGCAATGCTCAAAAACGCCAAGCAGAAAGAGCTCGCGGCCATCATTCGCTGGATGAACGGCATCGAAAGCGCCGCGGTGCTGTACGACTCACAGAAAAAGCCCGGTCTGGGCGGCGAGCAGCTCGTGACGGCCTCCATCACGGTCAAACCGGTCGGCAAGAAGCCGTTGCAGCCGGAGCAAGTCAGAAACATCCGCAACCTGGTCACCACCGCGATCGTCGGCTTGAACGCGGCGAACGTGACCGTCGTCGACGTCAACGGCGGCTCTTATCGTGGAGCGGGCGGCGACGGCCTGCAGGACGTGTTTGACGACCCCTACACGCAACGCGTCAAGTATTGGCAAAACTATTATCAAAGAACCATCGCCGAAGCCCTGCAATACGTGCCCGGCGTGCTCGTGACGGCCAATGTCGAGCTCGACCCGCGGTCGAAGCTCCAAGTGGAGAAGACGCACGTCGACCCCAAGGTGGTGCCGATCAACGTCAAAGAAGAGACGGAAACGAACCAGAGTGAGACGGCAAATCCCAGCGGGCAACCGGGGTTGCAGGCCCAACGGCCCAATGCGCCGGCGACGTTGCCGGCTCAGGCCCGCGGCAACCATGCCGACAAAGAACGCACCTCGCGCAGCGAGCAGAACGAGGCTTCGCGCGACTGGGAGAAGACGGAAACTGTCGGGCTGACGCCCAAGCGCGTTACCGTCACGGTTGGTATTCCAAGCACCTATTTCGAGCAACTTTATCGCGAGCAGACCCCGTCGCCGCCAGACCAGCCGCCGCTGCCAATCGACAAAAAGGCGCTGGCACAGATTCAAACCGACGAGGTTGGCAAGATCAAGGCACACGTGACGAACCTGATTCCGCAGAGCGATCCGACGGCCGACCCGCGCCCCTTGGTGTCAGTGACGCCCTTCCAGCCTTTGCCGGTGGGCGACGTACCTGCGCCGGCCACGAGCGAGGTTGCCCTGGGTTGGTTGGCGATGAATTGGAGCACGGTCGCCATGGCGGGGCTGGCCATGTTCAGCCTGGTGATGCTGCGATCGATGGCCCGCGCGGCGCCTGCCGCAGCCGCCACGCCCGACCTGCCGCTGCCTCCGCCCCCGCCGGCCGCCGAGAAGCCGGCCGAGACGAAAGCCGCGGAAACGGACACGAAGGCCAATCGGCTTAAGCGGCGGATGGGATCGGGCCAGTCGTTGCGTGACGAGCTGGCTGAAATGGTGCGGGAAGATCCCGACGCGGCGGCCAGCATCTTGCGCACTTGGATCGGCAGTGCGAGCTAAACCATGACCAATTCCGAAGAAAACTTGCGAAGCGCGGCGATCGTCGTCTTGAGCCTCGACGATGCCACGGCCGAGAGGGTGCTGGACCAGCTCCCCGCTGAAGACGCGGCGCGCGTCCGCCGCTTCATGGTCGATCTCGAAGCGGTCGATTCCGAAGAAGAACGGCGAACGATCGACGAGTTTCTGCGCCGCCGGAAGTCTCGTAAGCCGACGGGGGTAGAGTTGGATGCTCGATTAGCGCGCCGCCTCCAATCCGACGGTCCCCAAGCGACGGGACCGAGAGCCGACGAAGACAAGCCCTTTCGCTTTTTGCACGAGGCGCGGGGCGAAAGAATTACGCCCTTCCTGGCGGGTGAACATCCGCAGACGATCGCCGTGGTCGTGTCGCACTTGCCCGACGACCGTGCCGCGGCGGTACTCGCCTCTCTCGACGCCGACCTGCAGGCCGATGTGATTCAGCGGCTGATCGATCTCGACCAGGCCGATCCGCAGGTAGTTCGCGAACTGGAGAGCGCTTTGGAGTCGCGGATGCTCGAACAGGCTTTGGCGGAACGCCGCCGCGAGACGGGGCTCGAGGCGGTGACCCGAATTCTCGATAAGGCGGCGCCCGCGCTGCGGCAGACGATCATGGCCAAGCTTTCGCGGCAAGACCGCAAACTGGCCGAGCGGCTGCGACCGCAACGATTCGAGTTCGCCGACCTGCACGCGGTCGACGACGAAACGTTGTCGACCATTTTCGCCGCCGCCGGCGCGGAAATCAGCCGCCTCGCCCTGGCCGGCGCCGACGAAAGCCTGGTCGAGCGCATCGTCGCCCCGCTCCGCCCCTCCGAGGCAAAAAGCATGCGACAGATGATCGAGCAACTTGGCCCAATGCGGTTGAGCGACGTCGAGGAAGCCCAGCGTGAGGTCGCCCGCATTGCTCGTCAGCTTGCGTTGGAGGGCACGATCGACCTTCCGAACGCAGGGCAGGTGTTGGCGATGGTATGAGGGCAGGTAGACGGTAGGTGGTAGACGGTAGACGGTAGACGGGGAACGAGAAGTAGGGTGGGACCAGCGAGCTTGCGAGCGCCGGCCCACCCTGGATTGTGCGAAATCAAGCAGTGGCTACGGAGCTCGTGACGCATGTTTTGTTCCCAATATCACCGTGAATTTTTACGTAGCCCAGGCATTTATGCCTGGGTAACGATAGCGCCCAAACGCCCGCACCTGACCGCGTCGAGGGCCGCCGCAG
>DASSFG010000630.1:0-5534 GCA_035694685.1 Pirellulales bacterium | reverse complement strand
GTCGCCGCCTGGTCGAGCTGGCGAATCACGCGCAGCGATGCCTGCCGGGCGGCGATACCCGTGCGGCGCACGGGCGGCCCGACGGAGGGTTCCACGACGGCACTGTGACCGAACATCGCCCATTCCGATTCCGTGATCCGTGCCGTGCCACCGACTTCCGCGAGCTTCTCGACACCTTCCGTTTGCTCCAGCTTGCACTGCAGGTGGATGACGTCGCCCGTGCGGGCCTTCAAGGTCCCCAACACGAGCGCCGGCATGCCGCCCGCACTAACCGACAGCTTTCGCAATTTGTCCGACGAGGCCAGGTCGTCCAGCTTAAAGCTCTGCTTGGAAAGAGCGTTCTGCAAGCGCCGGCTGTCGATTAAGCCGAACTTGCCCGCGCCGGCGTCGCCCAACTGCCGCTCGAACTCGGCGGCGCACCACTTGCCCAACGGGCCGAAGTCGGCGCCCAGCATCTCGCCCCGACGAGTATCGTTGATAAACTCCAGCACGCCGACGCTCTTTACACGGCGCTCATCAAGTGTCTCTGCCAGCAGCTCGGCCATGTCGGCCAGCACCGTCTTCAATCGCTGCGGCTGCAAATGGAGCACGGCGGGCACGTCGCGTATGCCCGAACGCACGATCCGCACGGGCGTTTGCGGCCGCGAAAAACGGGCGTCGGCGGTGCGCGTGACGCTGCGCGAGACAAATTTATAAAGTTCGTCGATATCGACCACACCGTCGCTGTCGCCGTCGGCATGGCCTTTCAGACCCTGGTTCAACCAGAAGCTGAACAGCGATTGTTCTTTCTGTTCCCAGATCTGGCTCTTCTCGTCGGCGGCGGAACTGGCCAACGTCACCACTTTGTCGAGGTTTTTGAACGGCTCTCCCAGCTCGCGGGCGGCGATACCGGTATCATCGTCGTCGCCTTTTTCGCTGCCGGCGTGACACGCGTCGAGCACCAGCAGCTTGAAGCCCGCCTGGCAGCCGGCGATCTGTTCACGCAGCCACTCGACGGCAACGCCGGTCGACGCGGCGTTGTCGGGATCGACGTCGAGCGGAGCCAAAAACATCTTGCCCTCGGCATCGCGAAAGCCATGGCCGCTGAAGTAGACCAGCAGCACGTCTTCGGGCTTAAGTTTTTTGAAGTAGCGCTTCAGCTCGACCTCGATATTGGTCTTCAGCGGCTTATGCCGTTCGTTCGAAGCATCGTCGGTCATTTCCAGGAGATGATCGCGGCCATAACCGCCGTAGACGTGGAGCGTGTCGGCGATCTGCCGCACATCGTTCACGGTATAGCGCAGCTTGGTAGCACGGGCGTACTGTTCGCAGCCGATGAGCACGGCCCACTGATGATCGGCCGGATTGGGGCCCGACAAGTCGTCGGCGCGGGTGCTGGCCTGGCAAAGCCCCGCGGCACAGGTCAGGACGAAAGCAAAGCGTTTTAGCCGCAACATGGTACTTCTCCCTTTTGGCTCTTCGTGGCTCAATGTTAGCTCCTACGGCGAGAAGCTGGGGCTCATTAGTGGGGAACGCCGGCATCGTAGTGTGCGACGCTCGCCCCATGCAAGTGTTAGAAAAAAAGATTATTTACAGCAGGAATTGGCCGCTGTTTGCCGCGTCGCGCCGCCAGTTCGCGACTGAAATCGGCTCGTGAAACGAAAGCAGAAACAGCTTACTGCTGCACCGGGCCAGGCACTTCTCCCACGAGTACGGCTCGACATTGCCGCGGCCAGCAAAGCAAGCGGCATGCCACGTTCGGGGAGCTAGTGCAAAGCCCGCTTATCCGGCGGCAGAATTCCGCCAGATATAACGGAAAAGAGAGCGGTCGCAACGGCCAAGTGCGACGCTGCCTCTCGTCCAGCGCGGCGATTGGAATGCCGAGCCGTGTCGTCAGATTGACGGCAGGCGTCGCGAGAAAGACACCGGATAAAGGCAGAAGGCAAAAGGCAGAAGGCAGAAGGCAGAAGGCAGAAACGTTTTTCTGCCTCCCCTACTACAGATTGCCGCCGGGGCCGTCGTCGACGTTGCCGACCATGTGGAAGTGGTTGTGGTCGATGTAGATCACTTCTTGAGTGTCTTCGTCCACCGTGGTATACGGAATAGGCCAGCCGACGCGCGTCACCTCCGTGTAGTAGACGATGCACTTGTAGTGGGCATGGTGGAGCTGGGCCGGTCCGATCAACGGATAGACGCGGGGCGGATCGACGTAGTCGGCGATCGGCTCGATCACCATCCGCACGTTGTTGCGCTGAATCTCGTGCAACAGCGGCACACCGCCCTCGACGTTCCGCGCCCGCTCCAGGGCCCGCATCACTTCGTCGGGCGAGGGCGGATCGAGCGCCACAGGAGGGCCCCCGGAGGTCACCGGACCCAAAATTGGCACCCGCTGATACCGCTCACGCATCCAGAATTTGTCTTCCTGCTCTTTCTGGAAGTAAGGGCTCAACGGCACCGGTACGGGCAGGTGGACAAACGGATGCGCAAATTCCGTGTTCAGGGGCCAAGCGCAGCCCGAGGATACGAGCACCGGCAAAGCCAGCAAGATGAGGATTGGGGTGTAAACCATCCTGGTTGACATGGGGTGATCCCTCGTGATCGACCGAAGGCTGCGACTCTTGTTTTCTGTTCCGGACAATCGCGCCCCGCTGGCGCGAAGTTGCCGCGCTTGGCGAAGGGTCCGCCAAACTAGCCGTAGTTATCGTGATAAACGGCGGCGGACTTGCAGGATTTTTCCGATTTTTCCGACAGGACTCCCCTGTCTCACGGCATTCCGCGTCAAGCCGGGAAAGTCGTGGAGACTGGGAAGAGCCAAGCGCCGACCGCGGTGTAATGACGAATGCCTAATGACGAATGACGAAAGAATGCTTAAATCCGAATGACGAATGACCAGCCCCAGGGCCCTTTCCACTTTCCCCTTTCCACTTTCCGCTTTCCACTTTCCCCTTTCCACTTTCCCCTTTCCACTCATCACTCTTCACTCTTCACTCCCTTACCAAAAACGAACCGCCCCCGCTGGGAGGGAACACCAGCGAGGGCGGTTTGGCAGATACCTGGCACCTTTTGGGATGCCAGTCGTTAGTAGGCGTACGAGCGGTTGGTGTCATCAAAGTCGAGGAACCACCAGCCATCGTCCCATTCCAAGGTGACCTTGCGCCAGCCGAGCGGCACTTGAGGATACGGATAGAATGGGCCGATGTACGGCCACGCGGTCGGCGAATACTGCCGAGGATAGGTAAGCCCGGCGTAGTTGGGATGCGCCGCGTAGCTTGGCCAGGCGTAGTTCGGCATGTGCGGCTGATCGTAGTAAGCCGGCGCGACACCGACGGCGGCGCCGGGCACGTAAGAGGGCAGCGGCCCGCGATTCACTGGCCCGGTGGGCACCGGCCCGGTCGGCATCGGCGCGGCCGGTTCGACATCGACCGGACCGTCAATGAATTCCTGTTTACGGGCCATCGACTGCCGCGATCGGCTGCTGGCTACGGCGCGCGTCCGGCTGCCGGTCGATACGCGTTGGGTCGAGGTGGGTTGGCCCAACGGCGCGCGACGCGACTGTTGGACCGGCACCAGGCTGCCATCGGCCATCTCGATCATGGGCACCATCTTCACGCGGCCGGCGGTCGTCGATTGCGACCGCGAGGCGCCGGGGGCCGGGCTGGTGTTGTAGTAACGTTTGGTGTTCGCTACCTGCGTGGCCC
Organism: Pirellulales bacterium; assembly: GCA_035694685.1. Lineage (GTDB taxonomy): Bacteria > Planctomycetota > Planctomycetia > Pirellulales > JAICIG01 > DASSFG01. The sequence continues at coordinate 1,857 of DASSFG010000630.1, read as the reverse complement.
GGGTCTTGGGCGACGATGTCATGGCGCGGCCTTCGCAGGCAACGCAGTTCCCCGGGGCCGGCGTCGCCGCACGCGGCGCGGCCTGGTTGGATTGCTGAGGCATGGAATGCTGGGGGACGGCCTGGCTAACCTGAGTCACCGAATACTTTGACGACGACTCGTGCCGGCTGAAAATGGCACGCAGGTTGGCCGCTTGTCTTACCAACAAGTTCCGCGGCTCCGCTGGCTGGGAATCCGCCAATTGTTCTGGATAGACAGAATCATGGTCGGCCGCAAGGGTGTCCATTTCGTCCGGCGTCACATCGGCAGGCAATCCCTTGCGGGCCTTGGATTGCGGCGACTTGGCGGCGTGCACGGCAGGATGCTTGAACCAGCTCGCGAAGCTCGGCTTCTCGTCCTCACTAAGCGGCTCGTCTTGCTCGACCGGCGGCAGCTCTTCCTGCTCCTGCACCGGCGACTTCGCCGCCGCCTTCTCAGGATGCTTGAACCAGCCGACAAAGCTTGACTTTTTGTCGGCGGCCGGCGGCTCGTCTTTCTCCACGGGAGACAGAGCCTCTTGGTCGTCGGTCGACGGCTTGGTAAATGGGGCCGAGAGCAGCCGCACGACCGGATTCGCCGGTTTTTTCGCCGGTTCGACGTGCAAGTGATCGACCACGTCAGTTACTTCCGGCACCTCGCCGGTCAGCCGCAGCGCGAGCGCCTTTTGCTCCTCGCTGCGAACGTGCCCCTCCAGGCAGGCCGTGCCGTCCTGGCACTTGATCACGAAGCTCGAACCGGTCATCCGGCCACTGGCTTTGAGCACATCGTGGATTTTGTGGGCCACCCGGTCGTTGTCTTGAACTTCGGCCGATACGCAGATCGGCCATAGCACGGCGATGGTCATCGCCCATGCCCTGATGAAGCGGCGCATGCTTCCCCTCCCTCCTATGGATTCAGGCAACAAGCCTCTTAATCTCGACACACCGATGGCGCGTGGCGTCGGGCGGCGGGAGTGTTGGGGAGGGAAGGTGAAGCCAAGTCTGGTCTTGGCTCACCCAAGGTGCGATCGGTTCCCCCCGCGCAACCCTTGGTGCCCGAATACCTCGTGCCTGCCTATAGACTTCGGTTGCCGACCGTTCCGAGGGGAAGCTTTTTTTCGATTTTAGGAATGCTGGCAAAGCTCGGCGATGTCGCGACAATCCGCAACTATCCGGCCGTTCGCAATTTGCGCACGCTGAGCGATGTGGCGGAAACTCCGTCAGAGCACGGCGCCACTGAGATCCCAGGTGGCCGTCAGAATCGTTACGGCCAGTGCCGCTCCACTGAACACGCACGTCGTCGGTCCGACCACGAGCGAAGCTAGGGTGGCCATGCCGGCGAGGGCAAGACAACCCAAGCAAAGCCATTGATAACGAGTCTCGCGCAACGAGCCTTCAGCCAGCCGCGCCAGACAAGCGCTGGTCAGGGCCAAAAACTGCACGGTTGCCAAACACCAAAGAAACCACGCCGGGTCGAAACGGGGCATGCGGGCCGCTCCTCAAGAGTCCATTCTTTGCGGGAAATAAGATGGGCGCTCTGTGCCAGTCTCATGCTGGGCCAGCATCTTGCCGGCGACGCCAACATTACCTGTTTGCGACTCTTGTGCCAAGTCCCAATTTTGCCCCGCGAGCGTGGTTTTTCACCGCCCGCGGCACCGAACGTTTGTAAAACTTACAAACCGGCGTGAACGTTGCCCTTTTTTGCATTTCCCCATTCTGTACCGCGGGTCTATGTAGGGTGGGACTGGCGTGCGCAAAATAGCCGACTTCCAGGCCAATAGGAAGGTGCGGGATTATGTCGGTTTTGTTCCGCTCCGCCCCCGCCGGGCTCGCCCCGGTG
>DASSFG010000629.1:0-5845 GCA_035694685.1 Pirellulales bacterium | reverse complement strand
GAGACATTGACTGCCTGCCCCTCGAAATTTACGGGCCATTGCAGCGAGAGCTTTCCGGCCGCATCGAAGACGAGCAGTTGGCAAGTCGGGCTGGCAGGCGTGGCGTTGTCGGCCGTTGCCTTGTTTGCCTTGGCTGATGCAGTTTTGGAACGCGTTCGCACCGATCGAGTGCTCACGGGTGTCGTTTTCACCACGAGCGCCAGCACCTTTCCGTCGGCCGAGGTGCAAAAATCCTGCAGCCTTACGCCGCCCTGCTCGTGGCAGCAATCAATGATGCTAGCCTGAGAGTGCGTGGCCGATGTGCTGCCGGGCTGCGGTTCCTTGCCCGAGATTTCCGCTTGCGTGGAAAGTAGAACTGCGACGAGCGCGACGGCCACGCCGCGACACTTCCACCGACACCGAACGAACGAAGCAACAGAACCCTGCATGTGAGCAACTCCTTCTGCCTGCCGATTGACCGTAAGAAATGGAAAGCTGCCCCCGATTTGACAGCTTTAGTCTAGGGAGTTTCGTCTTGGATTACCACCAGCGTCGCGGTTATTTCATCCTGAACGAGGCCCCAGCCGTAGCGCCAGCGATCTACCGCGCGGCGGCCCAACGTTGCAAGCCAAACTTAGTTGCCGGCTTGCGGTAGGTCGGCATCGTAGCAACTCGCGCACCAGAACACACGGTTGCTTTTGGGAACGAGGGGCGCCTACCATGCTCTGTGGGCGCATGCTTTGACAGCAACCACGGCCGCGGAATTCGCGCGATACGCCGCGAGATAAAAAACCGGCAACCGCCACTTGCTTGCGTGCGTCGGCGCTCGGCCGAAAATGCTTGAGGGAGGCCAATATCATCCCGACGGGAGAAGGCGAATGGCTAAACTACAGATCGTCGTCGCGGGCGTCGGCCTGATGGGGCGCCGGCACATCGAACTGATCAAGGCTAATCCGTCGTGCGAGCTGGCGGCAATCATCGATCCAGCGACCCACGCGGCAGAAGTTGCCGGGCGCGTTGGAGTACGGCTTTACCGCTCGCTCGAAGACCTGTTTCGCAGCGCACATCCGGACGGAGTCATCCTAGCCACCCCGAATGCGATCCATCTGGACGGCGTGCTTGCCTGCATCCAGGCTGGAGTTCCGACCCTGGTCGAGAAACCCCTCGCAGGCACGTTGGAGGAAGGCGAGCGCATCTGCGAGGCGGCCGAACGCGCAGGCGCAAAAATCTTGGTGGGCCATCATCGGCGGTACAACCCGATTCTGCTTCGGGCCCGCCAGATCGTCGAGCAGGGCACGCTCGGCCGGCTCGTGGCGGTCCAAGGAAGTGCCGTGTTCTACAAACCGGACGAATACTTCGATGAGGCGCCCTGGCGCCGTCAACCTGGCGGAGGTCCGATCCTTATCAATCTAATTCATGAAATAGACAGCTTACGTTGCGTCTGCGGCGAGATCGCGAGTGTGCAAGCCATGACGTCGAATGCCACTCGGCGTTTTCCGGTGGAAGACACCGCCGCGATTAACCTGCGATTCGCCAGCGGCGCACTCGGCACGTTCCTGCTCTCCGACACCGCCGCATCAAGCAAAAGCTGGGAACAGACCTCGCGCGAGAACCCCGCGTATTCGGCCGATGCCGATGACGACTGCTACCTGATCGCGGGCACCGACGGCTCCTTGGGGGTGCCGACGATGCGGTTGAAGATCTATGCCCGCCGCGAGGACCGTTCCTGGTGGAAGCCGTTTCAGGCGACGATCGTTGAAGTCGAGTACGCTTCTCCGCTTGAACGACAACTCGATCACTTCTGCGCCGTTATCCGCGGCGAAACGCCACCGCTCGTGACGGCGCAAGATGCCCTGCAAAATCTGCGCGTCGCCGCGGCGATCGTCAAGGCAGCCAGCAGCGGCAATACCGCCATCATCTCCTGAAGGTTTCTGACTACTCGCCGCGTTTCAAACGATTCAGGATGTCAAGCGATTCCTTCTCAATGATCTCCCCGGCCCGGGTGGTGAGGTAGGAGTGCTCTCCGAACCAGGTTTCGTAGCTGCCTCCCGCGAACGCCTTGCCCGTGGGCACGTAGCCGTGAGCGCCATTGGTCTGCTCCGCAACCATGGTGTGCTTGAATGGCGATTTCTTCTTGATGCTTATGCCAATTTCGCAAAAGAGCTCATCGGGATTGGTCACAATCGCGAAGTCGCCTTGTATCTTCCATCTTTGCCGATCACCGCCAATACGTCCAATTCGGGGTCGGACGGACTTTCCGCCGGGTATTTATGCGATTCCGCAGGATCCAACTGCCACCGATTCCAGGCCGTTCCATCCTTAATCACTCTGCGGCACTCGCTCACGCCCTCCACCTTGCCCTTGGCGGTCCCGAGCCTGCAAGGCGCTCGATCATCTATGGCAAGCGCCACCGACTTGGCGATGGGTGTTACCAACTTGTCCTTGTAGTAACTCCATAACGGGCCACGATGGGTATGTGAGGCGCAGATGATCACTTCGCCGGCTGAAATACCCGTGGACGTCTCGATCTGCTGACGCGCCTCGACCACGCGTTCCACCGGATACTTCAGAGTGTCCAAGGTGACAATCACCACCTTCTGCCCTGCCGAGGAGAGAACCAATGCCTTCACATACAGGCGCGTGCTGACGGATGACGACTTCAAGCGAGTCGGCGAGCCCGCCAGCACGACCGACTCGGTGGGGGTGATATCCACGATCCCGACGCCCGCCTCGAAACCGTATTCCTCAGCCGTGCCCGCCGGACGCTCAAAGGCGGTCGGGGCGGTGGTCTTTGATTGTTGAGCTGTTGTAGAAGTTGGGTGTCCTGCGACGATGGCAGTCGCAAAGGACGTTGCTGCTAAAATTCGTGCAAACACGTTAGTTGGGTCCCCGAGCTTGCCGGTGGATCGTGTTGTTGATCTGACCAACCGCAGGCGTTCCATCCGCGGCCTTGAGCCGGTAATCGATCGACATGCACCACGTCGGTGCAATCTCTGGAAGTTCGATGAAGACGCTACGCTCATCGGAGCCGAGCGACGCTGATGCCACGGTAAGCTCATGCTCGTCGTAGTGGTCGGAACCATAGTTATCGGACCGCTTCAGTGACCAGGCGCGAACGCTGTAGCGTTTTTGATCGTCCGCCAAGCCGCGGTCGAGCGGCGCCGAGAAACCAATTTCCACACCGTCGGTTCGCGCGTGCAGTGACAGCGGAACACACAGAGGTTTGCCGGTGTAGCGAATTCGATAGAAGCCGCCGGGGGCGGTCTGATTGCCTGCCCAGGCAAACATGCCGCAGGTGTAGAGTTGGCCGTTCGTCGGATGAAACCGGCCGCGCATCACGCCGGTGGGAAAGATCGGCAGCGGCAAAGCGCACATACCGCCTTGCATTTCCCCGTCTACTTTTTCGTGTGGTACGACGAAGATTTTGCCGGCCCCGTAAGAGAGCTCCAGCAGCGAGCCTTTGAGCGGTCCCCAGGCATCGCTTGTTACCCACATCAGCTCGCCGGGCGAGCGATCGAACGAGTTGGTGATCCAGCAGAGCGGTTGCCGCATGCGCGAGTCGGCAGGATCGGTCACGTCGTGATAGCCGAACATGTTGCCGTAAAAGCCGCCGGCTTCGACCCAGTTGATGCGGTTCTTGGGCGTCCAATGGCCCTCCTGGTCGGTGACGAAGAACGTGCCATCCGCATTCAGGCAAACTCCGTTGGCCGCCCGAAAGCCGGTCGCCAGGATGTCGGTACGCCCGCCATCGGGGCTGACGCGCAACAGCGTGCCATGATGCGGTACGACGGCAGGCAGCGCATGCCGCGCTGACTTGGCATAGTAGAAGTTGCCCTGGGCATCGGTCTGCAAGCCCATTGCGAATTCGTGAAAGTGCTCGGTGACCTGATGATCGCTGTTAAAGTTCTCATAGTAATCCGTTTCGCCGTCGCCGTTGAGATCGTGGAGGACCACAATCTGGTCGCGGCAGCCAACGTAAATCTTGCCATTGACGACCTTCAAACCGAGCGGCTGAAACAGGCCCGAGGCGATGCGCTGCCACGACAGTCCCTGTTCCGGACGATCGACGCCGCGGACCAACCACACATCGCCGTCCCAAGTGCAGACCGCCGCCGCCTTTCCATCGTCCAGAAAGTCAAAGCCCGTGAAGCGCATTTGGCACGACCAGGGATTTTCGGCCGGGTGTGTGAGGACGTCGATGGCGAATGGGCCATCGTCTCCACCAATAGATGCTGCGCTGGCGAGCACCTGCGGCCAACGGACCGAGCCGCCCTGCATTGCGTCGTTAGGATCAATCTGCGGTAACTCGACGCTTTTCATTGCTGCCCGCTCATCGGCGACGGTCGTCCAGAGCGTAAATTGCAGCGGCTCGTTACCGGAGGGAATCCGCAACCGAAGCTGTCCGTCGGCGAACGTCCACCGGGCGTCGGCGACGTCGGGCACCAAGCCAGCTTCGATGATCGCGTCGAACTTCAGCGGCGATTCACCACTCGGCTGTGACGGATTGGCCTCGACCAGCGCCCGCGAGCCTGGCTGCCCGCTAGGAGCTTCGATTCTCAAGCCGGCAGACTCAGCAGGATGTTCCGCCACTGCGAGTACCAAGTTGCTGGATCGTGGACCGATGCGGAACGATCGCGTGAAAACAAAGGGCATGCCCTTGTTGACGTTGGCGATGCTCGGCGTTTCGAGAACCTGAGTCTGGCCCACCGTGTAGGAGAAAACGACGCGTCCGCGGTCGTGGTAAAGTCTCTGAAAGCGCCCCCAGTCACGCGGCAGTGGTCCGTAAGGTTTGTCGTCGCGCCCCCGCAGCCGCACGTCGTCGAACCTGCCGGTCGCCGGATTCGCCCAGCCCAGGCCGCGATTGGCCAACCGCAATCGGCCGACGATGTGCGGATGAACCTGGTGTTGGCCGTTGAAGTGGATGCCGTTGTAGTCAATAAAGCCGGGACCGTCGCCGTCGGCTTTGCTCCAGACCGCGGCGACACGCAGGGTGTCGTGGTCGAAGATCATCCAATCTCGTCCCTGGGAAACTCCGCCCGGACCCGGATCAAGCCTGACTGCGATTCCCTTGTAGGCGAAGTTCGATCCGTCGCTGCCGATCTCGTAGGTATTGATCAGGCTGGGGCCATAATCCATCCCCACCCAGGGCTGGCGCGTATCGGGTTGCGGGCCGCGGGTATCGCCCGTGGGTAGGCTCGCCAGATACGCCTCGTCGACCGGCACATACTGCGTCGGATTGCGCGGCTTCAAATACGCTTCACGCAGATAATAAATCACGTCGTATTTTTCACGGGGAACCATCCCGCTCTGCGGCGCCATCAGACCAAAGCCAAACGTCAGCGTGCGGTACATGCTGAGGGGGTCGGAGCCGTTTCTGAAACTGCCGGACGCGAACTTGAGTGCCGTGGGCAGCGAGCCGGCATGGTCGGCCGTGCCATGACAATTGACGCACACGCGATGATAAATGGCCTCGCCCCGCTTGAAAGCGGCGTCGTTCGCTTCGGACAGCAGCCCGGCATGGTCGAGATGACGCTCATACTCCGGCAAAGGCGGAGAAGAAAAGAGTCCCGGCGGGGGACGCAACTGGGCCACGCGCTGCGGCCCAAATTCGCTGATTTCCAACACATAACGTAACAAGTCGAGAAACTGTTCGCGGCTCGCGAGCTGATTGACCAGGCCGGCCGGCATCGACGACAGCGGGCTTATCTCGCGCTCGTCAATCGCCTGCTTGTCGATGCGCCTCAGCTCAAAATTGCCTTCGGCGCTGCGCAGCACGACCGCGTCGGGGAGATCTTCCGCCAGCAAACCGCCGATGGTGCGCCCATCGTCGGTCAGCACACGAATCGTTTCGTAGCCCTTGCGGATG
>DASSFG010000628.1:0-4513 GCA_035694685.1 Pirellulales bacterium | reverse complement strand
GGAGACAAGGAGACAAGGGGACAGGGAGAGTGGTCAACAAAGCGGTGGTCAGCAGGGCAGCGCACAACAGAGTGGCGGGCAACCGAATGGTGCCCCTAACGCCGAACCACAACCCTCTAACCCCTCGCAAAACTCGGCGGCCCAACCAAGCCCGCCCGCGCCGAAGCCGCCTTTGCGCTTGCCCGACGTATCGAAGTTCTCTCTGGCCACTTGGATTCGTTGGCTGATGTGGGCAGTGCTCGCGGCAGCCGCAATCATTGGCTTTCTGATCTACCACAAGCAGGTGATCGCGTTTGTGCGTCAGCTCTGGGCAGAGTTGCTATCGCTTTTTGGCGGCAGAAAACCAAAAGCCGCCGATGCGGTGGAATCCGACGTTCGCGAACCGCCGCGTCCTTTCGCGGCATTCCGCAATCCCTTTTATGCGGGTAATGCCGGCCGCATGTCGCCCGACCAGCTCGTGCGATACACCTTCGACGCTTTGGAGGCGTGGACGTTCGAGCGCGCCGCCGCCCGGCGCCGCGAGGAAACGCCGCTGGAATTTGCCGAGAGTTTGAGCCAGCGTTTCCCTGCCATCTCCGGCGACGTGCGTCAACTTGCGCGGCTCTACTCGCAGATGCTTTACGCCCGCACGCCGCCCACGCGCGACTGCCTGCCCGCCTTGCAGCGCTTATGGGACGAGATGTCGCGCACCGTCGAGCGTTCCGGCCGGGCAGAAGCAGCCGTTCGAGGCTGATCGCCCGCGGCTGGCCGGCGCCGGGCCTGAAGCTGCCGGTCGACGAGTACAGAAGCAGCCGTTCGCGGCTGATCGCCAGCGGGCGCTGGGGAACTCAGCCGGTCACAGCTCTAGGCCAAATTCGGTTGACTTGCCAAAGTTGCCGTAGATGAAACGATTCAAGAAGCGAAAGCATGCGATTCCATCAAAGCCAGTCGGCGGCGTGGGCAGGCCAACTACGATGACTGGCTGGTTGAAAGCGAGCGCCGGGATCCCGACTTGAATGGCGTATGTCGGATAGGATCCGACATAAGCGCCGCCCAATACGATCGGCTGCATCGGGGTGCCGCCGCATGTTAGGCAGTCTTGTTCATCGAGCAGTAGTTCGATGCCGGAAGGTAAAGTACCGGCGCCAGTATCTGCGATAAGCTGACGGGGCACCGGGCGTCCGCCCGGCGCGACGGACAATACCACCTCAATGATCGGTCGGCCACGCGACACCGGCCACACAGCGCGCGGCATCAGGAAACTTTCCAGATCTCTTCGACAACACTGTAGTCGCGTCCCACCTCAACACCAAACGTTCTCGTAGGGTTAGGCTCGACCTGGCGCAACCGCGAAACCATCTCATTTAGGTTGTCGGCGACCACCACCACCTGGCCGTTCGCGATGCCGACGAACTTGCCGGCATAGACGTGATGTGGATTGTTACGGCCATCTTCGGCCAGCTTATCGGCCAATTCACGATTTAATTCCTGGACCGTCTTTGACATGGGCATCGTTCCGCTTTCCACGGTAGCTCACGCTCCATTTTAATCGCTGGCTTGGCAGCGACTAGTGCAACCGTTCGGCGTACGGACATGGCCTCGTGTCATCCACCCTGTATGTTCGCCAGCATCTTGTCCATTTCTGCTGCGGTGAACGCTCGGCAGGTGCTCGTGTGGACATTGCCCATCACTCCCAGATGTAGCAGAAAGGTCGCTGCGGTTTCGTCGTCAGCCGCTTCGATGATCAACACGCCGTCGTGGTCGCCCAACGTCCAGTAGACTTCCTTGACCTTCACGCCCATCTTCTTGCCCGCCGACTTAATTGCCGCCACTCGCTTTGTCGTGTGGTCAATGTCTTTGATGCCCTGCTGTGTGAATTTGACGTTCGTGATGAATGTCGCCATTGAAGATCTCCGTTTGAGAAACATGCGAATCAAGAAACCGCCCCGTTGGCATCGCCGAGCGCCATTTTCAATGGGGCAACCTTCGGAAACCGACTCTCCCCGTCGATACAGCTCCAGCAATTCCTTCGAGCGTTCGGCCAGGAGGCGTCGAACTTCTCGACGTTTGCCTTTGACACTGGCAATCACCATGCCATCATAACATGGTGGCACCTATTCTGAGTTCCTCTACTGGTAGATCATGACCGAGCCTCCGTTGCCAGCGTTTTGCCTCGGCCAGGTTGTGCAAGTCATTCTAAACGACCGAAACAAGACTCCCCACACCGGCACCATCCGCGAGATCATCTGGCACTACAAGGATCAGCGATTCAACTACTACCTTGAGGAGAACGGCAAGAAGATCTCAAAGCGATACTTCGAAGAAGATCTTGATCCTTTGCCGTAGTTAGTGCGGCAAGTTCTTTCGCCTCAGCCTGGCGGGCGACGAATGCGCGGGCCGTAGCGGTGGCAACGAATGTTGCGGCTTCGCCCCGCGAAGGCGATAAGCTAAGCTGGGGTATCGCGCTGTAGGTCAGGCTTGATGCTCGCCATAGCTGGCCAGCCTGACCTACGCTTACCGCCTCCGCAGGCCGCAGCCAATGATTCACGTCGAAGGATTGACCAAGTTTTACGCCGATTTGCGGCGCGGCCGGCTGGTGGCCCTCGACAACGTCAGCTTCCAGGCCGTGCCGGGCCAGATCTTCGGGCTGCTGGGACCAAACGGCGCCGGGAAGACGACGGCCCTGAGAATCATCAGCACCGTGTTGCGCCCCAGTTCGGGCACCGTGAGAGTCAACGGATTCGACGTCGTCACTCAGCCCTCGCAGGTCCGCCGGCAGATCGGCTTTATGTCGGCCAACACGGGCGTGTACGACCGAATGACTGCCTGGGAAATCGTCGAGTATTTCGGCCGCTTGCACGGCCTCGACGACGACACGCTCCGTGAGCGAATGGAAAACCTCTTCGCCCGCTTGCAGATGAACGAAATTCGCGATCTGCTGGGCGCCAAGATGTCGACCGGCATGAAGCAAAAGGTGTCGATTGCCCGGGCCTTGGTCCACGATCCGCCGATTTTGATCTTCGATGAAGCGACTTCCGGTCTCGACGTGCTCGTTGCCCGAGCGCTGTTGAACACGGTATCTGAATTGCGCGACCAGGGTAAGTGCGTGATCTTTTCGACTCACATTATGCGCGAAGCGGAAAAGCTCTGCGACCAGCTTGCCATCATTCACCGCGGGCGCATTCTGGCGGAAGGGACGCTCGACGGCCTCCGCGACCGCCACGAACAACGCGATCTGGAGGAACTGTTCTTTCAACTAATTACCCGGCACGACGAAGAGAGGTTAGAAATTAGCGCCTAGGGGTGGAGTTTATGGTTCAATCGAGAGCGTCGTTTAACCGCAGGCGGGCACCCTCTGGGTGCGGCCCGCGCGCCGGTAACGATCGCGCGGGCCGGTGGCCCTGCGGTTAAACGAGGTTTCCTCTTACGCTTTCTAACCCCTAAGTCCTAAGTCTTAAGTCCTTGTCTGTAATGAACTGGTCCAACGTCAACCTGATCTTCCAACGCGAAGTGCGCGACCAGTTGCGCGACCGCCGCACGCTGTTCATGATCGCGGTGCTGCCGCTCTTGCTCTATCCGCTCTTGGGCATGAGCATGTTCCAGGTGATGCAATTCGTCAGCGAACATTCGACCAAAGTGCTGATCGTCGGCGGCGAGGAATTGCCTGAATCGCCCAGGTTGGTTGATGGAAACCACTTCGACGAAAGCTGGTTCAGTTCGCCCGAGAAAGCAAGGTTGCTGGATTTGACGTCGTTACCGGCGATGTCCCAGCGGCAGCCCACGGACGTTCTCAGCGACGCCCAGCAAGCAGTGGAACGCGGTGAGTATGAAGCGGTGATCTATTTTCCGCCTGGTTTCGGCCGCCGTCTGCGGGAATTCCGCCAGAGTTTATCGCAGCGATTAGATGAAGGCGGACAGACGACGGATAAAAAGGTGCCCGACCCGGAAGTCTATTTCAACACCGCCAAGGAAAAATCGCAGATCACGTTCGCCCGTGTCTCGCAAGTGTTGTCGCGCTGGACCGACGAGATCGGCAAGCAGAATTTGACGGCGAACCACCTGCCGGAATCGACGGCGCACCCGTTTGAAGTCGAAGAACGCGACGTAGCGGTAGAGCACGGCCATCGCGACGCCGCCGTGTGGTCGAAAGTGCTGCCGTTTTTGCTGTTGATCTGGGCCTTGACCGGCGCCTTTTACCCGGCCATCGACCTCTGCGCCGGCGAAAAGGAGCGCGGCACACTGGAGACACTGCTCAGCAGCCCGGCCGAACGCCGCGAGATCGTCTGGGGGAAATTGCTGACGGTGATGCTCTTCAGCACCATCACGTCGCTTTTGAACCTGCTCTCCGTCGGCACGACGGGCACGTTCATCGTCAAGATTTTGCCCGACGAAATGAAACACCTCGGCCCGCCGCCGGGCCTGACCGCGCTGTGGCTCGGCTTGGCGTTGTTGCCGATGTCGGCGTTGTTCAGCGCCCTGTGCCTGGCGCTGGCTTCGTTCGCCCGCAGCAGCAAAGAGGGGCAGTATTACTTGA
>DASSFG010000627.1:0-8259 GCA_035694685.1 Pirellulales bacterium | reverse complement strand
TCGGTAGCGGAGGTCAAAGCAAAACTCAGCGCGTTTCTGAAGGAGAGCGTCGCGAAGCCCGTCGTGGTTACCCGCAATGGCAAGGCCGTGGCGGTGCTTGTCGGTGTGGAGGACGATGAAGAAGTGGAACGCTTACTGTTGGCTCACTCTCCGAGGCTGCGTGCCATCCTCGATGCAGCCGAAGGCCGCATCGATCGAGGCGAAGGAATCCCCCACGACGAGTTTTGGCGACAAGTCGAGACCGGCGACCGTACCCGCGAAAAGAACGGCAGCGTGAAGAAGCGGCGAACCAAGCGGCAACGCTAACTTCCAGTAGTGAGTCCCTGCAACTAGAAGTCGTGGTCACGGCGTTAAAGTGAGGCACTGCCGTGCCGGTCAATTGAGAGCAATCGTTCGCACGTTAGCGCGGGTGGGCTACTCGACTGCGGGATCAGCGGCGACTACTAACGACTCGTCGAGGCCACCCAAAGCGGCACGCTGACGCTGCCAAAGCTGACGCACCTCTTCCACCGAGTACGAATATGGGGGATCTTTGTGATGCACCACCGCATGGCAATTGGGGCATAAAGGAATCAGGTCTTTAATCGGGTCGCTCATTTCTTGCCCCGTCCACTGCCGGTCAGACAACTGATTGACGTGGTGGACGTGGATGAAACCAGCCATTTCATCGCCGTAGGCCGCGGCAAACTCAAAGCCGCAGATACCGCAGAGCGTCCTTCCACCGCACAAAGCGCGATGGTGTGCAATGCACGCGTCTCGCGCGCCGCGCTTACGTTCGTATCGAGTCGCCAAGCTGCGTTGAACGCTGCCCTCGCGGAACTGCTGCGGTGTTGCGGGTGATGATTGGGCGTTTTGTTCGATCGCTTGGCGCCGAAATTCCTCCGCTTCGCGCCGCAAATCTTCCGCTTCGCCCAACAAATCCAGCAATTCCTCGGTCACGGTAAACATCACCTCTGACGGCGGCAGCTCGTCGGTGAGCTCGATAATCCGGTCCAACAACGCCGCGGACGAAGCGGAAAGTTCGCGCACTCCGCGCGTGGCCTGACCATCGAGCTGGGTCGTCCCTGACGTAAAAAACAGACGCTTCTCCTCACCGCTGGGGGACAACAACCGCAATTGTTGTGAAAGCGACGGGTCGAGACGGCGGTGCAGATTCAGCGGAGTTCCCTCGTCGTCTTCGTCGACGATCCACTCGGTCGCGTCGTAAAGACGATCCCTCCCCCAAATGCGCTGCGCCTTACGGCGCGATACGATTTCCTTAATTGGCATCCGGCCACCCAGCAGCAAATAGCCGCCGGCGAGTGAGACCACATAGGCAACATCCCCAACCCCGACCCCACGCTTTTGGAACATATTGCTTCCCGAGCCGCAAACAGGCTCATACTCTGGGTTCACGTCGTCGCGCCAAAGGCGGTTTTGCCAGTGGCAGACCCAGAAGCGCCTGGTGCGCGACGTAGTCAACGGTGCCGAGGCAACAAGATAGCTTGGCGTCTGGCAAATGGCGTAAGGGCGAATGAACGATTCACTGAGGCGCTTGCCGTCTCGCGCCGTTTTGAGCGTCGACTTTGCCGGTCGATCGGCGAACGCGCGAAGCTCCGAAAAGGAATAGCGCGTTGTCGGACCCGGAACGATGTCATCGATCAAGGCCCAAGCGAATAATCGGCGCGTGTTTTCCGCCGGCGCGAAGACAATCGGCAAACGCAGTCCCGACCGGTGCGCATCGTCCAGTAGGCGCTTTCCTGTCGTCCACTGGCGGTGTTCATCGAACTCACCGCGTCCTCCATTCGCGAGGCAATCCTCAAGATCACGTGAATGCCGGATCGTGTAAATGCACTGCTCGGTGAACATATCGCGGCCTGGGCTACGTCACGTTTCGTCGGGTGCGTGTGGTAGAACTTTCACTGCCAATTTCGGCGCCAGCCGGCGACGCATTGTCTCCCTGTGGCGGGCGAACCGGGCCACCGATCGAAAGGAGATCCACGTCTGATGACCTGACCGGATGAGTTGAGGTTGCCTCCCCAGGCCCGCAAACCGGCTGTGTCGCGTCATTGCGCATAGCCACCGTCTTGCGGAATTCCTCAGCTTCAGGCACGGTGCGAAATGTGACTTCGCCGAAATGTCGCGAAACCGCCTCGCGAATTTCGTCGAGCGTCACCCTGAAGAATTCGCGCCGCAGATTCACCATGTTCACACGTCGCGACTCGAAATGCTTGTGGAGCGTTGCCTCCAGTAACGGTGCGTCTTCGCTGTAAATCATCGCGTGAACGTCGTAACGGAACGGAACTGATGCGTCGCCGAGCTCGTCAACCCGTTCTAACGGCTCCAACCGCCTCGTTAATCCGATCTTGAATACGCCCTCGCCGAACGAGCCAACGTTGGAGAGCACGTATACGTGGCCGGATCGCGTCAATTGTGCCCGCGCGATCGCTTTCGCTTTGCGCTCCAGCGCATCCTTCAACTCCGCCTCCAATCGATCGACAAGGGCCTGCAGTCGATCCATTTGCTTTCCCGTCGCTTGCGCGAGTTCCCGCTTCGCCTTTTCGAGAGCGTTGCTTTTCGTTTCTTCGTCGCGCTCGGCGTCCTTCTGCGCCTTTTCGATTTCCTTGGCTGCCTTCTCTTCCTCGCGCAGTCTTTCGCGGATTTCACGCTGCTCTTGCCGCTCTTCCTCGACTTTTTCGCGGTGCTCGTGGACCAGATAGAGCTCCTGCAGTTTCAGCTTGAGGTACTCCTGCGTGATGTAGAGTTGTTGAGTGCCTGGAGATAGAATGCGAATGTGGCTCCAAACAGTGCGGCGAAAACGAAAGCCAGGAGGCCGAGAAGCGCAGCCATGTTCAGCTCCTTTGAAAAGGCGAAATGCGTACCCTCGGTTTTTAACCTGACGCGTGGCCAGGGTCAAGTTTTGAAGTGATTCGCGCGAGCGTGAACAGCTTCCGGATCGGCTGGGCTTCGGTTAACAAATCGGTTGGGCATGCGGCCTTTGGACTTGTGGCGCCCATGACCTGCCCCCTTCGTAAAGACTGGTGCCCACCGCAACGGTCGCCAGGAATTGGGCTCGTCATCTTTCTGTCAGGTCATCTTTTTGTCAGGTATTCGCGTGATTGGTGTGATTCGAGGTTCGTTGCACGAAGGCCAGACGACGCAAGCTCAACATTGACCTGCGTCTATCACGCGGCCACAATAGGTGTTGATGGTTGCCACGCAAAGGGAAACAAGTCATGGCGAACGTGATTGAGAAGCCCCGCCACCCCACGGAAAACTGGCAGGCCACGCTCGACGAGTGGCTGTCGGACATCCATTCCATTGTCGAGCAGGCCACGAAATGGGCTGTGGCGCGCGGGTGGAGCACCAAGGTCGATACGAAGACGATCACTGAGGACGTGATTGGCACTTACGAGGCGCCGCGGCTCCTGATTCATGCACCAGAGGCCCGCTTCCTGCTCGATCCTATTGCCAAATGCGTTGTCGGCGCCGAGGGGAGAATCGATTTCTGTGTGATCCCGTCGTATGATGCCGTGCCGTTGGTCAAAACCGTCGGAGGGTGGCGATTTCTATCCGCCGGCAGTGACGAGGCTGAGCTTACCTGGTCCGATGAATCGTTTGGTAAGCTCTGCGCTGAGTTAACGGCCATGCAATGAGGCGGCGCGACACATGGATCGAGTGGATGCGGGCTGTCGAGCGTGAAAGTGACGCGGCAGCGTACGCAATGAGTTGTTGAATGAGCGGTTACAGAACGACCCGTCGTCGTTGACCGCCAGAGGGTTGGAACGTCGCGATGCCGATCACGTGAAAGCTAATCGTGAGGCCACCTACCTCGTCCGGCTGTTCGCTGTTTTCGAAACCGGTCTTCGGGAAGCATGGGTCAAGGTAGAAAAAAGAACGACAGAACCAAAGGCCGCCGACTTGCTCGACGCGTTCGCGGCAAGAACCAAGATGCCAAGCGACCGGCTGGCCGATGCGCACCAGGTTCGCCAATATCGCAATAGCGTTGTCCACCAGGTCACAAATGTGCCGGAGCCGATAACCCTGGCGCAAGCCCGTCGATTCCTTTGTCGGTATTTCAGCTTCCTGCCGCCGGATTGGTGACGGCGTCAAATGGTGCGCGATGCCCAGCCAACGGCAAATGACAGAAACATTTGTGACGAAAAAATGATGGCCGCCGCCGACAGCATGTCGCCAAAATTGGCTGCTCGTCATCTTTCTGTCAGGTAATTTTTTTGTCAGGTATTCGCGCGATTGGCGCGATTCGATAGGGACGATGCCTGACGCCTCCCGGCAATGGGTCGATCGAGGCCCTCTTGTCAGCCCGCGGTTGGCTTGTGGGCCACGAAGCAGCCGTACTGCATTGCTCCGGTACGGTATGCTTCCAGAATCGTCTGGAAGCGTTTCAAGAACATGTCGGTGTCGCGATCGATGAGCCGGCCCAGCAGTCCCACGCCGGTCCACTTCACACGTTGCGCACAGATTTCCCAGGTGCGCATCACGCGCTCCGTCCAGAGGTCCGAGCGCTCGACCACCAGTCCGGCGTCTTCGATCCATCGCTGATAGTTTTCTTGCGTCCCTAGCGATGGACAGAAAAAGCCTTCGCACACCTGGTAAACGAGCTGGCGATCGCGATCGGTGGACAGTCGGTCGCCCGCCAGCCACGCGCAAATGGCAATCCGGCCGCCGGGGCGTACCCAGCGCGCCGCCTGCTGGAAGAAGCGGGCCTTATCGAACAGGTGCTCCGTACACTCGACGCTCCACACGACGTCGAACGCGTCCGCGTCGAACTCGGTCTGTTCCGCATCGGCACAGCGAAACATGGTTTTTCGGGCGACGCCTTGCCAGCGCGCGGAACAGGAGGCCCAGGCCCGCTGCAACGGGCTGAGTGTCAACCCTTGCACCTGGCAATCGAGTTGCCTGGCCAGATAGATCGAGGAGCCACCCATGCCGCAACCGACGTCCAGTACGCGATCGCCCCGCTCGATTCCGGCGGCAGCCGCCAGCGTCTCGGTGAGCTTGAGCTGCGCCACGGCGGGCGTTTCGCTGCTCTCCCACAAACCGTGGTGAATGTGCCGGCCCCACAACAGCCGATAAAACAGCGTCGACAGGTCGTAGTGCCAACGGATGACGTCCTTGCGGACCGTCGGACAAGTGATCATTGCCTTTTCTCCAAGTTAGCGGCGCAGCCATGATAACGCGCCGTGGGGCGATCGCGAACAGGGCGTGACAATGACGAATGACGAATGACGGAATGACGAAAGAAGCCCGAATGACGAAGCACGAACAACCTGCATTCGTCATTCGTGCTTCGTCATTATCCGGACGCCGCTTACTTTCTCTTCTTGCCGCTCTTCTGGGCCGTGCGCTGGGCGGCGATAAGCAGGTCGCCGTGGATGGTCAACTCGTCAGTGACACCCACCGCGCCGAACGCCTTGCTGAAGGGCTTGATGCCAAAGTCCGTCTGCTTGATGGCGAACGCTCCGCGCAGACGAAATCCCTGCTCGGCGTCCAGTAATTCGGCATCGACCTTGATGGGACGTTTGACGCCGTGCAGCGTGAAGTCGCCGTCCAGGCGATACATGGCGTGCCCTTCGTTGGAGCGCTTTTTGAGCGGCAGCGCCGAGGCGATCTCAAACGTGGCGGTGGGGAACTTGCGCACGTTCAGCACGTCGGCGCCGAGCATGTTGTCGGTGACTTCTTTCCGCCGTCCCGCTGCCGTCGTTCCTTCCAGGCCGATAAACTGCCGTGCGTCGTCGGTGTCGGCGCTAAAGGTCGGCATGTCGAACACAATCTCTCCGGCGCGATTGGCGGCGCCGAGTTGCACCTTGCCCAACTTGAGCTGGCCCACGATGGCATGTTCGTGCCCCAGGCCGACCTTGCCGACATAGACATAGACGCGACTCGCCTTGACATCGACGTCGCCATCGGCGGCTTGCCGTCGCTCGTCAGCACGGGTCGTGGCGGGCGCAGTCGAAGCCAGGGCCACCGCCCACACCGCCAGCTTCGTGAGGCGCCCGATCGGCCAAAGTTTTCCAGTGACCTTCAACATGATGATGTTCCTCCGGAACTAATTCGACCCGGTACGCGGGATGCTAACGGCGATCGGTAACTGCGTAAAGTTCACTTCGCATCTCCTTGTGTCCGTGCGGTTTCGCACACAAACAGTCGCTCTTGTCGCGGCCCGTGGATTCTGACAGAATCACTGCGTCAATCCACCGGGCCCCACATCGCGGACCAGATCGCTGGTTCTGCCGTTTACACATCTTTCGCGATAGGAAGGTGCGCGCATGAGTTTTTTGCGCTCTTGTTGTTTGGGGCTGCGCTCTTTTTGTCTGGGATGGACGGCGTTATTGGTGTCTTTCGCCGTTTGCAAGGCTCAGGATCCGGCCGCCGTGGCCAATTACAATGGCCAGTTCTCTTATTCACCTGGTGTACCTCCGTCGCCGGAACTTGCGGCCCAAGCCACTGTACCAGTCCGCAACAACTATGGTGGGCCGCTGCCGGGCGAACCCGTCTCTGGCAACACGATACCTCAGATGCGCACGGGCTGGCAGCCAACGCCCATCGGTGTACCGTATGGCCCGACGCCTGCGCCTCAAAGGGGCCTCAACGTGGGCGCCGCGAGCATGAATTATGGAGCCTCGCCGCCGCCAGCCGCAGGTCTCGCCGCGCCACCACCGGCAAGCGTCTGCAATCAGTGTAACGATGGCTCTTGCGACGCCTGCCGTGCGGCGCCTGCCGGCGCGGCCGATTGCGTCGACTGTCCGCGTTGGGGTTTCGAAGCCTTTCAAGGCTTTGACACCTTCCGCGGCCCGCCCGACGGCGCTGGACCGAGCAACTTCGGCGAAGTAACGGGCGGCAACGGTGCACTGCCCCTCTATCAACCTTGGGGCATTGGCTGGCAGCTCGGCGCGAGTTACGGCCTGTACGATTTCAGCGGCCGCACCGCTCCGGCGCCGCAAGTGCAAACCACCGGCGCCCAGCAACAGATCTTCGTGACCACCGGCATCTTTCGCCGGGCCAACAACGGTCAGCGATGGAGCTGGGGCTTCGTCCACGATTGGATGATCAACAATAATTACTCGCAATACGCTCTATCACCCACCATCAGCCAGTGGCGGGGGCAGATTGAATGGGCCGCCAGCGGCGTCAACTCCTTCGGCGTGTGGGGCACATTTCGCGACCGAAGCTACATCGGAGACCGGCCGGACAACCACAATCAGTTTCGCACCATCAGCCAGATCGACGCCTTCTGGCACCACAAGTACGCATTTGGCGGCGACACCTGGCTGCGAATCGGCATGCCCCTTTCCAAGCGGCTGGCAAGCAACGCCCTGGCCGGCTCGGCCATCATCGGCGCAACCGCTCAGGTTCCGCTCAACCAGCAGCTTGCGATCTACGCCAATGCCATGTACATGGCGCCCAACGTAGCCGCGGGTCCGCAGGGCCCCACGCGAGAAGACTACAACGTCTCGATGGGGCTCGCCTGGTATCCCGGCCGCGTGGCGCGAACGCCCACGGTCAGCGGCGCCTGCTGGATGCCTTACATGCCACTCGGCAACAACGGCAACTTCCTCGTCGATACCGTTCACTACGATTGATCGAGGACGACCGCCACGTGCTTTCATTCGCCCTGAAGACGTTGATCTGCGAACGCGGCAAGCTGCTGACGGGCTTGGCCGGCGTGGTGTTCTCATTGGTATTGGTGAGCGTCCAAGGCGGGCTGTACCTGGGGCTGATGAGCAAGGCCAGCGTACTCATCGACCATTGCCCGGCCGATGTCTGGGTTGGCCCGCCGATGGTCGAAGACGTCGACCTCGCCCAGGAGATACCCGAAATCTGGGTCGATCGGTTGCGCGGCATTCCGGGCATCGAGGCGGCCCGCCCCTACATCGTGGGCAAAGGCATCGCCTCGTTGGCCAACGGCCACATGGAAGACGTCTGGCTGATCGGTTCCGAGCCGTCGTCAATGCTGGGCACGGCCTGGGCATTTGCCGAGGGCTCGGCGGCGGAGCTGCGGCGTCCTTACGGCGTGAGCTTCGACGACGTCGATGCGCCCAAGCTCGGCCATCCGCACGTGGGCGACTGGCTGGAGGTAAACGGAGAGCGTGCACAGATCGTGGCCCGCACGCACGGCATCACCGGTTTCATCACGATGCCCTATCTCTTCACCACCATCGAGAACGCGCGGCGCATCTCGCACGTCAAGCCGGGCGTGTGTTCGTATTTTCTCGTCACCCTGCGGCCGGACGCCGATCGCCAACGCGTGCTCGCCGA
>DASSFG010000626.1:0-21148 GCA_035694685.1 Pirellulales bacterium | reverse complement strand
GCGGTTGGCCGACGGGCCGGTGGAAGCGAACGAACTGTTCGACGACGCCGAAGCATTTGGTTTCAGCCGCCGCACGGTCCGCCGCGCGCTCGTCGATCTCGGGCTCAAGCCGACGAAGCAGGGGAACGATGGGCCGTGGTGTTGGACCGCGGAACGGAACCGGCAGCAGGCGGGAAACGAAGCAAGATCGTGCGGGGTGGCCGAGGGACAAGGGGACAAGGAGACAAGGGGACAAGGAGAGGTGAAGGCAGATGAGGGTTCAGGATTGAGGGTTCAGGGTTCAGAAAAAGACGCTGGCGCGGATGATGAGCCAAGCGGATTACGTGAGGTGGCCGGCGGACAAGGAGACGAAGCCGACGGTCAATGCAAAATGCAAATTGCAAAATGCAAAACGCAAAATGACGCAAGCGGAAGCGGGTCGGACTCTGAAGACGTAAATCCTATCGCCCAAGACCTAAGACCTGAGGCGCTTGCTCCAAATCTAAAATCCGAAGATGGCCAACTGAAGACGGACAAGCAAAGTGCGGCCGCGGATGATGCGGATGACGATCCGGAATTCGACCCGATCATCCCCGAAGAGGGCAAAGTAGCAGACAACGATGAAGGCCAGGTGGTGATCGTCGTGTTGCGACCGGCGGCCCCCGGCGCCGAGTGCCTGGTCGAAGATGGCCAACTCGGCGCAGAAACGCAGACGAGCGGACCATAGGACAAAGTCCAAAGTCCCAGGTCCAAAGTCCAACGTCGGGCGGAGTGGGCAGTGGATAGTGGGTAGTGGGTAGTGGGTAGTGGAAAGTGGGTAGTGGGTAGTGGGTAGTGGAAAGTGGGTAGTGGGTAGTGGGTAGTGGGTAGTCCAAGTCAAAATGCAAAATGCAAATTGCAAATTGCAAATTGCAAATTGCAAATTGGCGCTGGCGCGGACTTTGGCCTTTCCTGAACCCTGAACCCTGAACCCTGAACCCTCACTAGGAGAAAGTCATGCGACGCGAATTAGTCGTCAGAAGTGGAAATCCATTGTTCAAGCCCAAGCTGCAAAAGCTGGCGGAGGCGGCGGAACGGGCACACCTGCGCGCCTACAAGTGCGCGGCCAAGTCGGTCGAAAACATGGCCCGCGCCGGCCAGTCGCTGCGTAAGTTTCGCGACCTCGCCGACGATAAGGAGTGGGAAGACTTGATCGTACACCATTTCGATGGATCCGAGCGGACGGTCCAGCGATACATGTACCTGGCCAAGCACTGGTCGCTGCTCGAAGCGAACGCGCCTCCCGAGGGGCTCACCTCACAGCGCAAGGCGATCCAGCTTTTGCGCACCTTGCTCTACGGCGAAGGGGCGACGGGCCCAGCGGTGGGCACGGGACGCAAACGGCGCGCTGCGGCGCCGATCGACGTCAAGCCCGCGACGGTGATGAGCGACGCGAGCGCCGCCGCACCTCCGCCCTGCGATGCGACCTCGGCGACGAGCAGTCCGGCGGAGCGTGAGCAACGCTTGGCCGTCACGCGGATTCACGACCATGTCTTGCACGTGCTGGCGGAACTGACCAAGGAACTTTCCCAACTGACACCGCCGCACCACGCCGTAGCGTACGCGCTGGAGTCGATCGCGCGTGCGCAGCGCCAAGTCGAGCAAAGCGGGCAGACCTGGTCTCGCGCCGAGACGGTAATCGAGGACCATGCGGAGCGTGAAATTCGCGATTCAGCCGCCGGCACAGCGTCGTTTTGGCGAAACGACGACGAGGCCGATTCCGACGAAGATTTGCAAGTCCTTTGATGTCAAGCTGTTACGCCGCAAGCATTATTGCCTGCCAAGGTGAAGTTTGAACGGCCTGCGACACGCGTGTCGTCGACGGTACAAACCCAGGTTCGGCCTGCGACACGCGTCGGTTCGGCCTGCGACACGCGTGTCGTCGACCGTGGGCCGGTCGACTCTGCTGCGGTCTACCTCGCCGCCGAAGTTGCAGGGTAGTACAATGGCATCGGTTTCGAGAACAAGCTTGTAGAGCTGTCATGGCATCGGATTCACTACCCCAGCCCGTTTCGATTTTTGAGCTGAGCCCCGCTGAGAAACTGCAGTTAGTGCAGGATCTTTGGGACGACCTCGCGGCGACGCCGGAGGACGTCCCAATCCACGATTGGCAAAAGCAGGAGGTGGCACGGAGAAAGGCGAATCTCCTCAAAAACCCCACTTCCGGCCTTGAGTGGAGTCAAGTCAAGCGACATATCCGGCAGCACCATGGCCGCTAGTTCATCGTCACTCCCGAGCCCCAAGACGACCTGGTATACGCGGTCATCTACGAAGCCGACACGACTGCGATTGCGATCTACGGCGTATATCATACTTCACGCGATTCCGACACGTGGCGCCTGCGGTTGCCCTGACCTCAAGTCCGGCGTCCAACCACGGGGGGAAGGAGGGGTTTCCGCGTGGGCGGTTTCTGGCGGTCAATAATTCGCTCGTTTGGCGGCGACGGACGCGGAGTAAAACCGCCGCGGCCTACGCCTTTTGCCATTTGCCGATACGTCGCGCCGCCGAGGCGCGGTGGATGGGTTGTGATGGCCCGGACCAACGTGCATACGTGACAGCGATTTGAGCCGCCGTTACGATGAGCGGAGCATAAACGTTCCTCAGTGAAAGTCAGGCATCACTATTCCAAATGTCGAAAACCGACTTACGAAACATTGAGAAGGTCGCGGGCCGTTGCGGCGGACGCGCGGTGATCGCCGGTACGCGAATCCGAGTGAGCGTGATTGTTTGGTGCCACCGCAACGCGATGACGATCGAGCAAATCCTCGCACAGTATCCCCGCCTTCGGCCTGCCGACGTTTACGACGCTCTGGCCTATGCCGCCGATCATCCGTCCGAGATCGCGGCGGATCTGGCCGCCGACGATGAGGCGGCCGCTCAGCAGGAGTTGAAAGACGATTCCTCGGCGCCATGAGTGTAGCGCGGTTTCTCACCGACGAGGACGTGTATGCCGACATCGCCATTCGCTTGCGCCAACACGGCATTGACGCCGTTTCGACGCCCGAGGTCGGTCGACTTACGGAAGACGACCCATCGCAACTTGAGTGGGCTACGCAGAACGGTCGCGTTTTGATGACGTTTAACGTTGGAGATTTCGTCAAGCTGCACGGCGAGTGGCTCCGCAACGGGAAGCACCATGCCGGCATCGTTGTTTCCGAACAAAGTGAGCTAGGCAAAACGCTGCGCAGGTTGCTAAACCTCGCCGCATCGTTAAGGGCGGAAGACCTGCTGGATCGTCTGGAGTTTCTTACTAACTGGCCGGCGTAACGACAATGCCGAGGCGGTCTGAATTGGAGGGCCCCCCGGCAGCGCCACAAACCGTGATCTTTCTCCTATGGTTGCACGCCGCGCTAGCCCTTGGCTTGGAGTTAATCTAAGCTAAGAACATGTCCAGAGTCGTATTGGC
Source organism: Pirellulales bacterium (assembly GCA_035694685.1). Taxonomy (GTDB): domain Bacteria; phylum Planctomycetota; class Planctomycetia; order Pirellulales; family JAICIG01; genus DASSFG01. Next base: position 17,724 of record DASSFG010000626.1, on the reverse strand, counting down.
CATGTCGGGTGGGGTCGATAGTAGTGTGGCTGCGCACCTGCTGCGCGCAGCAGGACATGAGGTGATCGGGCTGTTCATGCGGCATGGCGAGAGCTCGCCGGCCGTTTGTCCCACACCGACCACGACGGCCGCGCTGCCGGTGCTCGGCACGCCCCACAAACAAGGCTGCTGCAGCGCCAGCGACGCGGCCGACGCGCGGCGCGTGGCTGACCGGCTCGATATACCATTTTACGCCGTCGATTTCGCTGCTGAATTCGGGCAGATTATGGACTATTTCACGGCCGAATACACCGCCGGCCGCACGCCGAATCCCTGCGTGATGTGCAATAACTGGCTCAAGTTCGGCAAGCTGTGCGATTATGCCGACCAGGTCGGCGCCGAATGGATCGCCACCGGACATTACGCCCGACTGGAAGCAGCCGCCGTTGCGGGCAACCCGCCGGTGCTGCGCCGCGGCATCGATGAAGCAAAAGACCAGTCGTACGTGCTGTTCGGCATCGACCGCAAAGTGCTGCCTCGCGTCATGTTTCCCGTGGGCAATTATCACAAGCCGCAAATTCGCGACGTGGCGCGGCAACTTGGCCTGCGAGTGGCGGAAAAGAAAGACAGCCAGGAGATCTGTTTCGTGCCCGACCAGGACTACGCCGCCTTCGTCCGCAATCGCCGCGGCGAGGGCGATCTTTCGGGCGAGATCGTGACCACGGCGGGCGAAGTCGTGGGCCGTCACGCGGGCCTCGAACAGTTTACCATTGGCCAGCGCAAGGGGTTGGGCGTGGCTTTTGGCGAACCGCGTTACGTCGTCCGGCTGGAGGCCGAAACGCGCCGCGTGGTGATCGGCCGACAAGAAGAGCTGTTGCGAAGCGAGCTGACGGCCCGCGATGCCAATTGGCTGATTGATCCGCCCGACCGCCCACTGGAGTGCGAGGTGAAAATCCGCTATCGTAGCGCGCCGACGCCCGCGGTGGTCGAAGCGATCGGCGAGCGGCGATTGCACGTGTACCTGCGCCAGCCGCGCGCCGGCGTCGCCCCCGGCCAGGCGGTCGTTTGCTACTCCGGCGACCGCGTTCTTGGCGGCGGCTGGATTGAATAAAGCGAAAAAGTTGCCGATAATCGTTTCCAAGACTCCCCAAGTGACTAGTGGCTAGTGGTTAGAGCCGCATTGCGGCAGCATGAAAACTTTGCGGCGCAGCCGCTTCACCCCCAATCCCTCACCGCTTCACCCCTAATCCCTCATCCCTCATCCCTCATCACGCCCATGCCGACGTTTGCGGTCGGCTAGCGCGTTACAACAAAACATGTCCGACCATCTTCTACTGTTGTTACTCGCTCAGGGCCTGTCGCTGGAGACGGGTCTGCTCTATGGCCTGGCCGTCGTGGTGCTCATCGGCATCATCATCGCCTTCGGCATCATGCTCATGCTGTACGGCAACATCTGGTTTCAGGCCTATATGTCGAATGCGCGCGTGAGCATGCTCAGCCTGGTCGGCATGAGCTTGCGGCAAGTGAACGCGCGCGTCATCGTGCAATCGAAAATCATGGCCATGCAGGCGGGCATCGCCAATGATCCCTCGGCCGGCATCAGCACGCGACGGCTGGAGGCGCATTATCTGGCCGGCGGCAACGTGCCCGGGGTGATCCGGGCCATCATTGCCGCGCACCGGGCCGACATCGATCTCGATTTCGACCGCGCCGCGGCCATCGACCTGGCGGGCCGCGATGTGCTCGAAGCCGTTCAAACCAGCGTGAACCCCAAGGTGATCGACTGCCCTGACCCGCAAAAGTCGAAGCGAACGACGCTCAGCGCCATCGCCAAAAACGGCGTCGAATTGCGCGTGCGGGCCCGCGTGACCGTGCGCACCAACATCAAGCAGCTCATTGGCGGCGCGACGGAAGAGACCGTCATCGCCCGAGTGGGCGAGGGTATCATTACTGCCATCGGTTCGGCCGACGATCATTTCATCGTCATGGAGAAGCCCGACCTGATTTCAAAGGCGGTATTGGCCCGCGGGCTTGACGCGCAGACGGCGTTTGAAATCGTTTCCATCGACATCGCCGACATCGAGGTCGGTGAGAACATTGGTGCGCGGTTGCAGGTCGATCAGGCCGAGGCCGACACGCGCGTGGCCCGCGCCCGTGCCGAAGGCCGCCGCGCCGTGGCGATCGCCCGCGAGCAAGAAATGAAGGCCCGCACGGCCGAAAACCGCGCTCGCGTGGTGCTTGCCGAGGCCGAAGTGCCGTTGGCAATGGCTTCGGCCTTTCGGCAGGGCACCTTCCAGACGCAAGCCCCGCCGCACGGCAACGGCGCGCCGTAGTCCCAACGAGCAGCTCGTTTAACCGCGAGCCAACGGCTAGCGCGGGCGTTGCCAATGGTAAATACGAATCGGCCCATGCAGGGTTTCATCTTTACGATCTCGGCCCAATAGGCGCCGATGGCCGCTGCTCAGCGTGCTTTACACGGCGGCCCTATCCGAAACGCGTATCGCCATGCAGTTAACTTGCCGGCATTGTCAGCAGACGGTTGATTTCTCCGGGCCAAGGCCGGCCAACTGTCTTCATTGCGGCCGAGCGCTCGACGTGCCGGCCGTCGATTTGACCCTCGATTACCTGCCGGGTCGTGAGACGAATAAGACACTGGTCGGCGACAAGGCCGCGCGCCTGTCGCCTACGGCCGACGAACGAGTCGGCGATTACCGCTTGCTGCGGACGCTCGGCCAGGGCGGCATGGGCACGGTCTGGGAAGCCGAACAGGCCGGCAGCGGCCGGCGCGTGGCCTTGAAGCTCCTTTCTCCGCGACTAAGTCCGACCACCGAAAACATCGACCGCTTTCTTCGGGAAGGAAAGCTGGCCGCGTCGGTCTCGCACCCGCGGTCGACCTTTGTGTTCGGCGCCGGCCAGCAGGACGGGCAACCGTACATCGCCATGGAGTTGATGCCCGGCCGAACTCTTAAGGACGTGCTGGACGAAGAAGGCCCCCTTCCGGTCGAGCGGGCCGTCGATTACATGCTGGACGTGATCGACGGCCTGGAGGCGGCACATGCTCTGGGCGTGATCCATCGCGACGTCAAGCCCTCAAACTGTTTCCTCGACGGCGATGGCCGGGTGAAGATTGGCGACTTCGGGCTCTCCAAATCGCTCGTGTCTGCCGCAGGGCTGACACAGACGGGCACGTTCGTTGGCACACCGCAGTTTGCCGCGCCGGAGCAAGTCAAGGGCGGAGCGGTGGACCAGCGCACCGACGTGTATGCCGTTGGAGCGACCTTGTTCTGCTTGCTGGCCGGCCGAGCGCCGTTCGAGGGCGAGGCGGTTGCCGTCGTTGCGCAGATCGTCTCCGATCCCGCGCCGCGGTTGCGATCACTGCGTTCGGAAGTGCGCCCGTCGCTTGACCGAGTTGTGGCGCGGACCCTCGAAAAGGAGCCAGCGCGCCGGTTCAACGATCTGGCGCAACTGCGCACCGCGCTCGTTCCCTTCGCGACGGGCGGAGTTTCCAGGGCCGACGTTGGTCGAAGGATCGCGGCCTACATGGTCGACTCACTGCTGATCAATACGGTCAGCATCCTTGCCACGATCGTGCTTGTCATTTCCGCAATCGCGGTCCGATCGTTTGGTGCGCTCTCGGAGAGGATTCCCGACCCGGACAACTGGCTCTCATATCTCAGCCTCGCGTCGTGGATCTTGTACTTCGCCGTGGCCGAAGGATATTGGGGACGCAGCGTCGGCAAATGGGTCATGGGGCTGCGTGTTGTCGGCCCGGACGGCGAGCGGGCTGGCATTGCCCGTTGCCTCGCGCGCTCGCTCGTCGTTCCGGGGGTGACGCGACTGTTGGCGTCGCCGCTGATGCTGGCGCTGCTGCGCTCGGAAGGCTGGCTGCCGCTGTCGGAATTCGATTGGCCCGTGCAGAATGGATTGCCCGTCGTCTTCCTCCTGCTGTGCGCCACGTCGATGCGGGCGCGTAACGGTTATCGTGGATGGCATGAACTGGCAAGCGGTACGCGCGTCGTTCGGCTGCGAAAGACTGAAATGGCGCCCCGACCGCGGACCTGCGTGGTGTTGGCTGTCGCTACACCCGGCGACGCACAATGCTACGGACCGTTTTGCTCCGTCGGCAGGCTGGGAAACAGCGGCAAGCAAACGGTCCACTACGCTCGCGATGCACGGTAGGCCCGGGCGGTTTGGATTTATCGAGGGCCGCGAGAAGTTGCCATACCGGCTGCTCGTCGGCTGGTGGTCCGTCCAAGCAGGCTGCATTGGCTGCAAGGCGGCGAAGTGGCCGACGGCCGTTGGGACGCCTTCGAAGCCGTGGCCGGCGCACCAATCACGCAGATCACCTCGGACGGGGACGCGTCGAGCTGGCAGGAAAGCCGGCACGCGCTGCTCGATCTTTGCGAAGAACTGGCGTCCGCGTTGGCAGATGGCACGTTGCCCAAAGTGCTGTCGCTCGCACAGATCTGGATCGGCCGGGGCGGCCGAGTGAGACTTCTCGACGCGCCGCTCTTGCCACTGGGCCAGGCGTTTCTCGACGGACCAGCTTTCACAGGCGAAGCCGCTGAAAGGGCTGTGTTGCTGCTGCGCGCCGCTGTTGCGCTTTGCGCGCGACACCAGCTATTGCCCACGCACATGCAGAGCTTCGCCGACGAATTGGCCGTGCGGCCAGCACATGAAGAGACGCTGGCCTGGGCCGCGGGGCAGTTGCGCGAGCTCGTGAAACAACCAGTAGCGGTTGGTTGGGACGACCGATTGGGCATTCTCGCGGTGGCGATCGGAACGGAGCTCACCGCTTACATGTTTCTTGGCTTGGGTTTGTCGTTGTTGTTGCGCGGCTGGCTGAATGGGCCCATCGAACGACTTGCGGTCCTTGTTCCGCTGCTGCTATTGCTGCCCGCGCTATTTGGATTTCTCTTTCGCGGCGGCCCCGCGTTCTGGCTGGCGCGCATTCACGTGCGGCGTTCCGACGGACGAGCTGCCAGCCGTTGGCGCTGCGCATGGCGCAGCTTTCTGGCGTGGTCGCCGATCATTGCGTTCTTTGGAGCAATTGCTTTATCGAGCATCAAGCCTTCGGCGGACCGCTTGCAGCCAGGCTCGTTGCGCTTCGCGTTGTGGAACGCCACGGTGACTGGCGCCGTGCTCGCCGGTGGGCTACTTGGTTTGGTATTCTTGATCGGGGCAGTCTACGCCGTGGCGCGGCCCCAACGAGGTCTGCAAGACGAGCTTGCTGGCACCTGGCTGGCGCCGCGCTGAGGAACCGCCCGTGTCATCCGTAAAATCCGCTGATCGTGCCACCTGTCCGAAATGCGGCGTGGTGCTGGTTGCCGACGACCTGCCGGCCGGGGGCAAGGCACTTTGCGCCAATTGCGGGCATTGCTTTTTGTTTCAGCCATTGGGGGACATGGTCAGAGTCAGCCGGAAGGCCATTGCCAGCCTGCTGCTGAGTATCGCATCGCTGCCGTTGTTTTGCCTTACGGCAGTACCGGCGCTAATACTCGGCTACTGGGCGCTGGCTGACATTCAGCGACACGAGGACCGGCTCCGCGGTCGGAACCTGGCGATCGCCGGCCTCGTGCTGAGTGTGATCTGCGCGTCTCTTTCATTCATTATTTGGTCCACGATTTGGACGTTCCACCTGATTCAAAGGGCAACCGTTTCCGGTTAAAACGAGCTTCGGCTTTGAGGAGAATTGCGTGCAACTCACTTGCCGGCATCGTCAGCCGCGCAGCCCCACCGCCCGCATGCGTTTGTCGGTCTCGCGATACGCCTCCTCCACCCATTCGACAATTCGTTCGGGCTCGGGCGAATATTCCAGTTCGATCGACACGGCGCCGTCGATGCCCAGAGCCTTGATTTCTCGCAAGTAGGGCTCAAAGGGCACCACGCCGCGTCCGGGCGGCAGGTCGCCATGCACCTTGCCGTCGCAGTCGGAAATATGGACGTGGCCGGCCCGCCCCTTGAGCCGCCGCAGCTCTTCTGGGGCAACTTTCGACAACACCAGGTGCGAGACGTCGATGTTGGCCTTTACGGATGGGAGTCTCACGTCGTCGAGAAAGCGTACCATCGTGTCGATGTCGTTCAGCAGTGACAACGCAAACGGCTCCAACTCGAGTACGATGTCGATCCCCAGTGTACCGGCGCGCTCGCCCAACCGCCGCACTGCTTCGACTCCGGTGCGCCATTGCTCGTCGGCCGGAATCACCTCTTTGTTCCAGATGTACTCGCCGATGACGAGCAGCACGTTCTTCGCTTCATACTCGTAGGCCAGGTCGAGATAAGCCTGCACGCGGCTCTCGTGAAATTTTCGCACGCTGGGGTTGAAGTCAATCAAACCCACCGCGACGCATGCCAGCGAGACGATCGGCAGCTCCAGGCGGTCGCATTCCTGTTTGATCAGCCGCCGCTCGCGGACGTCGATCTCCAACGGATCGACGAAGATGTCGACCGAATCGAAGCCGATCTCCTTCGTCTTTTGCAGTCCGAAGGTAGTCGGCCGATTGGCTTGCACCCAGGCGGAATTGATCAGGCCGAGTTTCATGGGCGATTCTCGTGTCAGCGTCGGGAGGAGCGATTAGTGGTTAGGGGTTAGGGAGTAGCGAGTAGGAACAGAACCTGACGCACGCCCTCATCTGTCATCCCTCATCTCTCATCTCTCATCTCTATTGGTATAATGGATGCGTCCGTCAAATCCCAGCGAGGAGGCACACATGAAAACAGTGCAAAATACTAGTTTTGTTTGGGCGTTTGCGGCCTTGACAACACCGCTACTTGGGCAGGATGACTGGGTCGGGCGGCGCTGCATGCCCAAGGAAGGCTGCGTCATCAAGATCGGCAGCCGCGAGACGCCGACGCAGGGAGTGCCGCTGCCGTACGTCGTCACGCAGGTGTCGGGCGAGTGGCTATGGATTGGCCAAGGATGGGTACAGAAAAGCCGTGTCGTGCCGTTCGAGCAGGCAATCGACTATTACACTCGCTATCTTCAAACCCATCCCAACAGCGCATGGGCCCACAACCTGCGCGGTTGGACACGCTTCGAGCAGGGCGATTACGACCAGGCGGTCAAAGACTATAGCGCCGCGGTCCGCCTCGACCCGCGCGATCCAATACCCTACAACAACCGCGGCGGCGGCTATCAACGCCAGGGCGATTATGCCAAGGCTTTGAAAGACTACAACGAGGCGGTCCGCTTGAGTCCGGGAGAAGCGTGGGGTTACAACTCCGTCGCGTGGCTGCTGGCCACCTGCCCCGATGACCGTCAACGCGATGGCAAACGCGCCGTCGCGATGGCCACCAAAGCCTGCACGATTTCCGGCTGGAAAGATCCGTACCTGCTCGATACCTTGGCCGCCGCCTACGCCGAGTCCGGCGACTTTGAAGCGGCCATCCGTTGGCAATCGAAAGCACTCGAAATGCTCAGCCGCGACGAGCAAGCCGCCCAAGCCGGCCGCGAGCGGCTGGAGCTTTATCGAGAAAACAAGCCCTATCGCGAGGAGCCGGTAGCAAAAAAGGTCTCGGGTTAACCCGCTTGAAGTGCGGCGATGCGAACGCCGCAGCGCTTTGGAGTGCGGCGATTCATCGCCGCTTTGGTTTGCGGCGGAGCCGCTTTCTTTCCGTCGTGTCATGCATAAGCGGGCCGCGCGAACTACCGGCGAAAGTGAAAGAAAGTCGCTTCGCGACGGAGGAAAGCGGCGATGAATCGCCGCACTCCAAAGAGTCACTCTCCGATGATTTTTACGAGCACCCGCTTGCGGCGGCGGCCGTCGAACTCGTAGTAAAAAATGTGCTCCCAGGGGCCGAGGTGCAGCTTGCCGTCGGTGATCGCCACGATGACCTCACGGCCCATGACCTGCCGCTTGAGGTGAGCGTCGGCGTTGTCCTCGCCCGTGCGATTGTGATGGTAGCGGTTCGGCGAGGCGTCGAACGGAGCAAGATTTTCGAGCCAGACTTCGTAATCGTGGTGCAGGCCCGATTCATTGTCGTTGATAAACACGCTGGCGGTGATGTGCATGGCGTTCACCAACGCCAACCCATCGCGCACGCCGCTTTTCGCCACAAGCCGCTCCACTTCTTTGTGCAGCGAGACAATCGCCCGGCGTTCGGGCACGTTCATCCAGATCTCGTGGGTCAAGCTTTTCATCATTGGCGATCTTATGCGATGACTAAAGTGGCGCGGGAATGTCGCGGCGATGGAAGACGACGGCGGCGGCGATATAGGCGGCAAAGCCGAGAGCCAGCAGCGTGCCGTCATTGCGCAGCGACACTTGCCAGGCCGTGTCGGGGTAAATGACCAGGCTTTGCGGCTCGTAGGCGCCCAGAAACGTGGCGTACATCAGCCATTGCAGCTTGGGCGCCATGCGGGCGACGATCTTCAGCAACAATTCAACGATGTAAAACGCGCCGACGATGCCCAATGTTCGCCAACGCTGGCTGTCGAAGGCCGAGACGAGTGTCGTGATCGCGGTGAGAAAGAAGGTCGTGGCAAACAGATTCACCGCCGCCGGAACAAAGTACCGAGGCTCGACTTCTTTTAACAAGCCCGTCAGCGCCAGGCCCTGGCACGTGCCCAGCCAGGCGGCCCCGGCAAGTATCGCCGAGCCGGCGGTCGTGACGGCCGCGTGAGTGGCGAGCAGCGAAAGCCGAGAAACCGGCTGCGCCAACAGCAGTTCCATCGTGCCGCGGCCAATCTCGCCGCTGATGGCGTCGCTGCCTCGCGCGAGTGACCACGTGACGAGTGTGAATACCACGACCGGGTCGATGTACGCCAAGGCGATGCGCCCCGTCGTCGTGGCCACTTTTGCGAATGGCACTCCCACGAGCGATTCGAACTCGTGCGGCAGCGCCTGCAAAAAAATGCCGAACGCTCCCAGCTCGACCAGGCTGGTAAGCCATACGAACAACCAGTTAAACCCGAACATCAATACGGTGAGCCCGGCCAACAGCAAGCGGGCATCGGCAACGGCTTTCGTCCAAAGCGCACGGTTCATACGATGCGGCCGCCTTCAGCCAGGTGAACCCGGTCATAAACCGCCCGCAAGCCGACCGGCTCAATGCGTACTTCCGCCAGCGGCAAGGTGGCCAGCCAGCCGAGCAGGGGCGACAGCTCGCCGGGCGTTTCAATGGTCACCTCGCCATTGTTCGCGGAAATCTGCAATCCGGCGGCCAATTCGGCCGGCGGCGCAGGCAGTGGAGCCGTCGGCCGCGCGTGAATGCGATGCCGCCTACGCAATTCGGCCAGCGTTTGCGTGTGAGCCAGTTCACCCGCCCGCATGATGCCGACCCGGTCGCACGACATCTCCACCTCGTCGAGAACGTGCGAAGAGAAGATCACCGAGCGCCCCGCTTCGCGTGCCTCGCGCACCAGCGCCAACACGACGCCGCGCACGCTTGGGTCGAGATTGGCCGTTGGTTCGTCGAGAATGACCAGCGGCGTGTCGACGGCCATGACGGCCGCAAGTGCCAGTTTCTGGCGCATGCCAGTCGACATTTTCGCCACCGGACGAGAAAGCTCCAAGCCGAGCCGCTCGGCCAACGCCAGCTCGCGCCGCAGATCGGCGCCGCGGCGAATACGGCTGAAGAAACGCAACACGTCGTGTCCGCGCATGTTGCCGAACAACCGCACGTCGCCCGGCAAATACGACACACGCCGATGAACCTCCACACTATCACGATAACAATCGAGGCCGTCCACGGTGGCGCTGCCGGAAGTAGGGCGCAGAAAGCCCATCAACAACCGCAGCAACGTCGTTTTGCCCGAGCCGTTTGGTCCCAGCAGCCCGAACACTTCACCTCGAGCAACCTCCAACGTACAATCGTGGAGCGCAGTCACCGACGAGTAATGCTTGGTCAGCCGGCGCGTAGCGACAATCGACGCAGTCATGCGGCCCTATTGTGCCGTAGACGGCTGGCTCTGTGAAGCGGAGTGGGCACCGCTTGAGGGACCAACGTCGACCAATCCTGGCGTTCGGTAAAGTCGGTAAAAGCCAAAATCGTCGATCAATTCAAAGGCGCGCACGTCCTCGTCGCTTAGGTGGCAATCTTTCGCCAAAGCCTTCCACGGCGGCGGCTCGGGCAGGATCGCGAACACAGTCACTTTGCCATCGGGCGTGCGAACATTGGCCAAAGGGCTATGGTAAAAGTACCACCACAAGTTCAGAAAATCGGGTTTCGTATAGAGAATCCCAAACGGCGCCCGATTGAAATCCCGAACGGCGAGATAATCGACCACGGCGGAGGGGCGGTAATTGGCCGCATAGTAACAGTAGTAGCCGTTGGCAACCCATTGGTCGGCCGCATCGGCCCGTTCCCGTCGGACTCGCAGTCGTTCCGCGTAGGTCCAGAGCTGAGGCCAAAACAGTATTGAGAGCAGCACCAGCAAGATCACCGCAGCTTTCTCAGCCGAGCCGCCCACCAGGATCCTTGCCTGCGTGCTCTGCGAGAGATCAGCCAACAGCCAGCCGCCGAGCAAGGCCAGCCAGACTAGCAACGGGCAATAGTTCCGCTCGAAGGGACTGATGCGTAGCAGGCCGGTCAGTAGAAACGCCCCCACCAGGACGGCGCTTGCGACAATCGGCAGCGACCAGCAGCGCGGCGCGCCATCGGACCGCCGGTAACCAAGCGCCAGCAGCGAGAGAACGAGCAGGGGCGCCAGCCAAATCGCGTCGTGTGTGGCAGGCTGCAAAAAGCTTTGGGCGATTTCAGGCAGGGAAGACCAGCTTGACGGCGAGGCCGATTCGGCCGCGGCGCGGACCTGAACGGCAATCGGCAAATAACAGCCCAAGGCGAGCAGACCAGCGACTGCCCAGGCGGCTGCATCCGCGGCAATTTGACCGAAACCCGGTCTTCGCACAGCACATAAACACAGGCTTGCGGCGGCCAGAGGGGCCACGACGAGCAGGTTCGTCGGCATCACGTACAAGAGCGCTGCACCCACGAACGGCACGGCCAGCAGACGCCGACGGCGGTTGGAATCTGCCAAGGCCAGCCAGGCCAGGCAGGCCGTTAGAAACATCGAAAGCCCATAGCCGCGCACCTGAATGGTGTGAATCAGGAACATCTGGTTGAGCCCCAACAGCGACGTGCTCGCCACCGCGCCAACCACTCCGCTATAGCGATACGCCAGCGAGAAAATGAAGATCAACGTGCCCACCGTAAAGAAAAACGATGGTAGCCGCAGCACGAAATCGGCGTCCGAAAGCAGATAAAAAGGCCACAACGCCAGGGAATAGAAAACATGATTGTTCGGCAACGAATAATCGGTCACGATGGCCGCGGGGCCGCGCGAGACGAAGTGGTCGACCGTATAAATCTCGTCGTGCCAAAGATCGAGATCGAGCCGGCTGGCGCAATGAACCAGCGGCGCCGCGGCCGACAACACAAACCAGTGCCAAGGCCGCAGGCCAGACGGTGGATCGTCAGTCTCGTTCTTTCGTGGCATGCAACGCAAAGGACATCGTTTAACCGGTAGCCAACGGCGCCCGCTAGCGTAAATGCTTGCTCCAGCCGTCAGTGGTTATTTGGCCCAAATCCGAATACCACCGGCGCGCTAGCCGTTGGCTCGCGGTTAAACGAAATTGCCGGTTTCATTTGACAAAACAACGTCTCACAATTCGCCCTCAGCCCGGCATGCCCGAGTAGAATCCCGCCGTCGCAAGTCGCGTGCTCGAGCGGACCAACTCGCAGAGAGCATCGACTTCCGCGTTCGACAGCGGCGTCACGAAACTTTCGGCCGGTGGCCGCGCCACCGTGTAAACCTGCACCAGTTTTAGCCGGCCGCCGGCGGCCGTAATCTCCTTGAGTCTCTGGCAATACGCCATTTGCTCCTCGCGCGTCGGCGCCTCACCGGCAATTCGCATAAATAGCGATTGGATGACCAAGGGGCGAATTCGGGCCGCCGCGGTGATGTTGTCGAGAATGCGTCGGAAGGGGATGGTCGTCCGTTCCACCAACCGATAGTAGTCTTCGCTGCCCGCGTCGAGCTTGGCCCAGATTTCGCCCTGGTTGGCGTCGAGAATTTGCAACCCGCGCGTAACGGCCGGCTTGTGAAACATGCTGGCGTTGGTGATCAACACCATCTTCACCCGGTCGAGTCCACGGCGACGCTTGACGTCGGCGCAGGCGGCGATGAGCTCGTCGAAATTGCGATAGGTGGTCGGTTCGCCGTCGCCACTGAAGGCAATGTCGTTCAGCCTGCGGAGTTCAATGGGCGTGCTGGCAAACTGTTCGTCGGCGAACAACTGGCCGCTCGAAACGAGCGAGAGCATGTCGTCCAACTCGCGCAGCAATCCATCGATTTCCACGAACTGCGTTTCGCTCTGCTCGACCCGATTGACTTGGCAATAAATGCAGTCGAAGTTGCAGATTTTATCGGGGTTCAGATTCACGCCGATCGACACGCCCTGGGAGCGGCGGCTCACCACCGGGTAAACAAAGCGGTTGCGCGCAAAGTGTCGTGAGTGCTGTGAGAAGAGTGCGCTTGTCGGCAAAAGAGAATGCCTATTCGCCCTGCCATCGCCTTGAACCACTAGCGCGTCAATCTGCGATTCGGGAGCCATCTCTCGATTATACCCACTCCCGCGCGGCGATGGCATACGCAGTATGCCTGCTACTTTACGCGGCTGACGTCGGTAAACTCGTCGATCGCCAGCGTCGAAACGGACCCATCATCAAGCCGCAACGTGACTTCATCGCTGAAGACCTTGTCGTCAAGGTTGCGGCGAAAGTGCAACCCGTGCCGCCGCCGAGCGACGTGCTCGACCGTGCCGACGGTGCGCGTTGTCCAGACTTTCAGCCCAATCTTGACCTCATGCACGACTTCGATGCGGTCGCCCGGCCGTAAAGCGTTAAGGATTTCACGCGTTGTTGATTCAATGGCGGGCATTAATATAGGGTACAGAAAACAGGGCACAGGGTACAGATGGGACGGGTGAATCGGCTCCGCAACGCGGCCTAGCCGCTTTGCCCCAGCGTTTGAGCCCCGCGAATCGCATTCGCCGCTTTTTCAAAGGTAGATGCTAGCCACCGGCTCAATTGCTTGTCATCGCGCTCGGCAAAAAAAATGCCGACCAGGGAGTCATCCGACATGCGAGCGTCGCGTTGGCCGGCGGCCAACTCGCGGAGACTTGCCAGCACACGGTGCTGTATCTCGTTTAGAGATCGCAAACGTTTCGTATCCTCTACGTCGCCGTGGTCATCGTAAGTGTCCCTTGCGGCAATCGTCAGGCGGTACGCGATTTCGGCAAGCATTTGGAGCCTTTCTTCGTGCCTGAGAGAAATGAAAAGCTCGGTCCCTGTCGTTTGGTCCATTGGAATCGACCTTATTCTTGGAGAAGCGGATCCTGGGCAACACCTCGCGCGGTAACGCATCAACATCGTAGCCCCGTTCTTCGAGCACTTTGGTACGCGTGTTTCCATTCATCATTCTACCATCCGGCTTGGTGACAAGTGGGTCTTCACCATTCGGCAATAACGACTCGACAATTTCATCGGTGGGGCGCGTGCGCCAGTATTCGAGGCTTGTTTTCGCCTCGGGATCTAGCTCGTAGGTTGCATCGGGGTGGATCCGCCGCAGTGCCGGAAGTTTTCCTTTCCGATGCTGCTTACCCATAGTGTCGGCACGTGAAACGCCGGTGTTGATTCCCGAACGAGTCCCTTCCGTCAGACCTCTTTGGCATTAATCCAACTCATCAGCCGCCGCAGCCGACGGCCGACTTCCTCGATGCCGTGCGAGCGCTCGCGACGGCGCACCGCCTTGAATGCCGGCGCATTGGCCTTGTTCTCCAGGATCCACTCGCGGGCAAATTGACCCGATTGGATCTCGTCCAGAATCTTCTTCATCTCGGCCTTCGTCTCGTCGGTCACAATCCGAGGGCCACGCGTGTAGTCGCCGTATTCAGCCGTATTCGACACGCTGTAACGCATGTAATTCAAGCCGCCCTGATAAAACAGATCGACGATCAGCTTCAGCTCGTGCATGCACTCGAAGTAGGCCATTTCGGGCTGGTAACCGGCCTCGACCAGCGTGTCGTAGGCGGCCTTCACCAAGGCACTTACTCCGCCGCAAAGCACCACTTGCTCGCCAAACAGATCGGTCTCGGTCTCCTCGGCAAAGGTCGTCTCGATCACGCCGCCGCGCGTGCCTCCGATGCCCTTGGCGTAGGCCAGGCCGAGCTGCCGGGTTTTGTCGCTGGCCCCTTCGTTCATGGCGATCAAACAGGGCACGCCGCCCCCCTTTTCAAACTCGCTCCGCACGAGGTGCCCAGGCCCCTTGGGCGCGACGAGCAGCGAATCGACCCCATCGGGCGCCACCACTTGTCCGAAATGCACGTTGAATCCATGTGAGCACATGAGAATGTTGCCCGGCTTGAGGTGCGGACGCACGCTTTGCCGGTAGACGTCCCCCTGCACTTCGTCGGGCAGCAGCATGTTGACCATGTCGGCCTGCTCGGTCGCCTCTTCGGCCGACACCGGCTTAAAGCCGTGACTGACGGCCAGGTCGTAGTTGGGGCTGCCCGGCCGCTGGCCGACGACAACGGTGCAACCGCTGTCGCGCAAATTCTGGGCGTGAGCGTGTCCTTGCGAACCGTAGCCCAGGATGGCGATGGTCTTGCCTTTCAGCAGCGAAAGGTCGGCGTCTTTATCGTAATAAATTTTGGCGGGCATGTAAGTAACCGTAGTCTGTGGTGTGGTTAGTGGGCGGGTTGCTCGGCCGTCTTTCGCGCCCCGCGGACCATGGCGATGCGACCGGTGCGGACAAGTTCTTGGATGCCGAAGGGCCGCATCAGCTCGATGAAAGCTTCAATTTTTCGTTCCTGGCCCGAGATCTCGATCATCACTTCTTCCGGACACACGTCGACAATGCGACCGCGAAAGATCTCGGCCAGTTCCTTGATCTGGCTGCGCGAGCTGCCCAATTTGGCCGTCACTTTGATCAGCATCAGGTCGCGCTCGACGAAGTCCTGCGAGCTGACGTCGAGCACGCGCACGACGGTCACGATTTTTTCGAGCTGCTTGCGGACCTGTTCCAGCACGCTATCGTCGCCCACGACGACGAATGTCATCCGCGAGAAGTGGGGGTCTTCCGTCTCGCCGACGGCCAGGCTGTCGATGTTGTAACCGCGCGAGGCGAGCATGCCCGAAATGTGCGCAAGCACTCCCGGTACGTTCTGGACCACGGCGGACAAAACATGACGCATATCGGACTCCCGCCCCGAGGAAAAGCCCCATCGTAATTTGCTCGTGCGGCAGCGACAAGGGGCCGTTGTGCCAGCGACAATTGGCTGATATGTTTGCCGATGCCAACAGTGCGCACTGATTCTCCTATGGATCCCCGCTCTCACAACCGCGCTGCGTGGAACAAAAAGGTCAACGAGCGCGACCGCTGGACCGTGCCCGTGAGCCCCGACGCCGTCGAGCGGGCCAGGCAGGGCGAGCTCCGAATTCTGCTGACGCCGACGAAGCCCGTGCCGATGGCCTGGCTGCCGATCTTGCAAGGTACACGGACACTTTGCCTGGCGTCGGGGGGCGGACAACAAGGGCCGTTGCTGGCCGCCGCCGGCGCGGTGGTCACGGTGTTCGACAACTCGCCGCGTCAGCTCGAACAAGACCGATTTGTCGCCAGCCGCGAGGGGCTCGCCATCGAGACCGTCGAAGGAGACATGGCCGATTTATCTTCTTTCGCAGATGCAACGTTCGAACTCATCGTGCATCCATGCTCCAATTGCTTCGTCCCGGCAGTCCGGCCTGTTTGGCGCGAATGCTTCCGCGTGCTCAAACGCGGCGGGACGCTGCTGGCCGGCTTCGTCAATCCGGTGCGCTATATCTTCAACGCAGATCAAATCCGCAACGGCAATTTGGAGGTTTGCCACACCATTCCCTATTCGGACCTGCGGGATTTAGACGGCGGCGAGCTGCAGCGGCTCGTAGTCGGTCCGGTTGAGCCGCTCGAATTCGGCCATACGCTCAACGATCAGATCGGCGGACAACTCGACGCCGGCTTCCTGCTCACCAGCGTCTACGAAGACCATTATGCGGAAACCGACGGCGACCCCCTCTCGCTTTATATCGACAGCTTCATGGCCACCCGTGCCATCAAGCCTCACCCCGCGTGACACGTAGGTCAGGGCTTTCCAGCCTGACGTCTGCCCGGCGCAGGCGCCTCCACCCTGACGGACATCAGGCTCCGAGGAGAGCCACCGGTTCGCTCTGCGGAGGCGACACTCGTGTCGCATCGCGCATCGGCCGTCAGCCTCACCTCACTTGCGCCCATGCTCTAGTCCGCAAGCGCGCTCTTGCCAATT
Source organism: Pirellulales bacterium (assembly GCA_035694685.1). Taxonomy (GTDB): domain Bacteria; phylum Planctomycetota; class Planctomycetia; order Pirellulales; family JAICIG01; genus DASSFG01. Next base: position 1,447 of record DASSFG010000626.1, on the reverse strand, counting down.
GTCTTCATCGGCGGCGCGGTCTAGGCACGCCGCGATCGGCCTCGTGTCGAGTACGGCGGGCCCATGCCGGTCGGTCTGGCAAGCATGCATTACAACCGCCAAGCGACCTGCGGCGGTGCGTGCCGTTCGCGCCGCGCGCGGCGCCAACTCCTGCGATCCGCTTCTCCCTCCGATCTTTCCCCGCCTCCGTTCGCACCGCAATTGGCGCAGCGCGCTGCGCCAATGGATGCATACCCTTCCAATGGTGGTTTCGCAAGTCTTTTCGGTAGATGGATTTGCGCACTTGCCGATTTCTCGGCGCTACGAAAATTGGACGCCTGCAGCCGGCGGGTCTTTCGATCAGCTCAGATTATCGTCGGCGCTTGCACTATCGGCGCGGTGAGTAGCCGCCATCGTGCCATTTTGCATTTTGCATTTTGCATTTTGCATTTTGACTTGTTCCGCCGGGGTCCGAGCAATTCCGCGGCATGAAATCTTCGCGGGGCGGAACGAAATCAGGGCTTAGTAGTACAGAGGGCCTCCCCCTCAGACGCCAACGCCATTTCTTATTCTGGATCAAGGGTTAGCGGGCACGCGCGGCCAGCAGTTCCAGGGCCCGCGGGACTTCGAGCCAGTAGCGGCTTTCGCCGCCGTCGGAGTGGAATTCGATCAAGCCGTCGGTGGCGTGGTGCAGGTTGAGCGCGGCGAGCGTATCGAAAAATCGCTTGTGAGGTTCGATTTCGGCGTCGGGCGGAAGCGGGTCGTAAAGCAGCCGTGCCCAGTCCTGGTCTTGCCAGCAGGCCAGGAACTGCTTTTGGTTCTTGGCGTCGCCCTTGAGCTTCTTGACGAGCTAATCTCCGTATTTCGAAAAACCGCGTAACGAAATGACCCCGGCCCCCGCGGCATCGTCCTGGCACGCCCCAACCTTGCGTGTCTAGCGCCTCCGCCCTCGGGCACGGTTTGCCGGCCCATCAATCTAGCGCGAAAAAATGAATTTGCAAGCCGGCGCCAACCCGCTCCGGCGGGCTCGTAAGGACCTGCGCCGTGTTGCGCGCATAGTCATTAGCGGTCGGGGTTGCCTGATTTGCGGTTTTCCCCCTCAAATAAGTGCTGGTACGTTGCGAGACGCGGCAATTCGTTTCCGGCGTCCTCGTAGCCGTAGCGGTACATGCCGATGTGCCAGAGGCGGATCGACGTGTCAGCCATGATCTTGTACCCGCAGAGCCGCGCGCGGCGCGAGAAAGCGTAGTCTTCGCCCAAATATGACATTCGCCCGCCGTAGTCCTCCAACATCGGCATAAAAAAGGGAATCATTGGGCTCGAGCTTCGTTCGTCGCAAAGCGGCAGGTTGCATCTTTGACGGATCGTGATATAGACGTCACGGTGCACGAGCAAGAATCCCGTGCCGGCGTAAAGGACTTCGACCAATCCGCGGCATTCTCCCATCACCAACTCAGGCGCGCCTGGT
>DASSFG010000625.1:0-6711 GCA_035694685.1 Pirellulales bacterium | reverse complement strand
ATCAAGCGGTGATGCACCTGCCATTAGTCGATGTGACAAGGGGGCAAGGAGACAAGGAGACAAGGGGAGTGGTGGCGAAAGAAGAGCGCGCGCGCGCCGTCATCCCGGCGCATCTCTCCTTGTCTCCTTGTCCCCTTGTCTCCTTGTCTGACCAGCACCTCGCCAACGTCGCCATAATTGACGGCGCCGTCCACGTCACCTACGACGAGCTCAACACCCGGGCCAGTCAACTTGCTCACTACCTGCAATCACTCGGCGTAAGAGAAGAATCGCCGGTGGCGGTCTATCTCGAGCGTTCGACTGATCTGGTCGTCGCTCTGCTGGCGGTGCTCAGGTCGGGCGGCGCCTACGTGCCCTTCGACGCCAATGAAGCCTCGGGCCGCTTGGAAGCGATGCTCGCAGATACCCGGCCCACGGTAATTCTTACGCACAGCGTATTTGCCCAGCGACTGCCGCGTCACGAGGCTCAGCTCGTCGTTCTTGACCGTGACGGAAGTCAATTCCGCCGGCATCCGAGTACAGCGCCATTAAGCACCGCGCCGGCCAGTTCGCTGGGCTATATTATTTACACCTCCGGATCGTCGGGCATCCCCAAAGGTGTGGAAGTTTCACGCGGCTCACTCGGCAATCTCGTGCGCGCCATGGCCGACGCTTATGAGATCACTTCCAGCGATCGTGTGTTGCAGCTTATCTCTCCCGCGTTCGACGTGGCTGCGGAGGAAATCTATCCGGCGTTGCTGCGTGGCGCCACGCTCGTGCTGGCCCCACCTACGGCAGAGTTGACTGGACGGGCGATCCTCGACCTTTGCCGGAAAGAACGGATCACGATCGCGCACGTACCACCGCAACTTTGGCAGCAATGCCTGCGCGAGTGGCGAGCTGACGACGAACAACTCTTCGAGCACTTGCGCGTGCTGGTTCATGGCGGCGAGCCTCCGCCGAGGGAAGCGATCGACACCTGGTTGCGTCTGGCGCGCGGCCGCGTCAAGGTGCTGTATGAGTTTGGACTGACGGAGACGACGGTTACGAACCTCATTTATGAATTGCCGTCGGATCTGAAGTCGTGGCCGGCCGGGCGCCGCTTGCCCATCGGCCGTCCCGTCGGAGGTTGTGAGGTCCACGTACTCGACGATCATCGCCAACCGGTGCCCGCAGGTGCCCCCGGCGAATTGTATCTGGGCGGCCCGGGCGTAGCCCGCGGCTATCATCGCCTGGCCGATGCAACCCGCGAACGCTTTGTCGATCTCGACGTGGGCGATGAGGGCGTACCGAAACGCGTCTGCCGTACCGGCGACCTGGTCCGGCGGTTGTCCGATGGCAACGTGGAGTTTCTGGGCCGGATCGACAAGCAAATCAAGCTTCGCGGCTTGCGAATTGAACCGGGCGAAATCGAACGCGTGCTGGTACAGCATCCGACCGTAAGTGAGGCCGCCGTCGTGGCCCGTGAAGACGTGCCGGGCGTGAAGCGATTGGTGGCCTACTTTGTGCCCGCCGATGGACTCCTGCTCGACGGCGACGAGTTCCGCGCTTGGCTGCGAAACAAGCTGCCCGACTCGATGCTGCCGGCGGTCTTCATGCCCATCGAGCGGTTGCCGCTGAATCGCCGCAGTCAGAAGCTCGACTACGACGCCTTGCCGCCTCCGCCGATGGAAGCAGCTCGCCGCGAATACACCGCACCGCGCAACGACATTGAGCGGATTCTGACGGAGGTGTGGCAAGACGTGCTCAAGGTCCAACGAGTTGGCATCCACGACAACTTCTTTGAGCTGGGCGGCGATTCGATTCTTACCATTCAGGTCGTGGCGCGAGCGCGCGATGCCGGCTTGCGGTTTACGCCACGGCAGATCTTCGAGCATCAGACCATTGCCGACCTCGCCGCGGTCGAAGGCAGCGCCGCGGCAGCCGCCGCGGAACAAGGCGCCGTCGTGGGAAATGTGCCGCTGACTCCGGTGCAGCAGTGGTTTTTGTCGGACGATGTCGTGGAGCCGCAACATTTCAACCAGGCGGTGCTGCTCGCCGTCGATGGTTCGCTCGATCCTAAGTATCTGCCCCAGGTTCTCGAGCGCCTCGTCGAGCAGCACGACGCGCTGCGGCTGCGCTTCGCCCGCGAGACGACCGGTTGGCGGCAATGGCATTCGAGCGACCGTCTCTGGCCGCTGGAGCGTTTCGATCTTTCCACCACATCGGTCGGCGACCGAAACTCGGCCTTGCTGGCCGCCGCGACGCGGTTGCAGGCGACGCTCGATTTGCAGCAAGGGCCGCTCGCACGTGCCGCGTGGTTCGATTTGGCCGACGGCGGAGTCCGCCTCTTGCTGGTCATCCACCATCTCGCCGTAGACGCCGTCTCCTGGCAGGTGCTGCTCAGCGACCTCGTTTCGGTCTGGGGACAAGTGCAACGCGGCGAAACACCGGTCTTACCGCCTAAGACGACGTCGTTCAAGCATTGGGCGGAACAACTAATAAACTACGCTCAGTCCTCCGCATTGGAGAGTGAGTTGGCCTTTTGGAGAACACTCTCTGAACCGGCTCCCGCCGCGTTACCCCGCGATGTCGATGGCGCGAACCTACAAGGAGACATCGAGGTGTTCTCGATGACCTGGTCGGCGACGGATACAGCTCGCTTGCTGGGCGAGGCAAACGCAGCTTATCGCACACAACCGCAGGACCTGTTACTGGCGGCATTGGGCCAGGTCTTGGGTGAATGGTCCACGGGGCAGGTGCTGATCGACGTCGAGGGGCACGGCCGCGCCGAGTTGTTCGACGAGGTCGATCTCTCGCGCACGGTCGGTTGGTTTACATCCTGGCGGCCTCATCGCAGCGTACCCGCCGACCTGCCGCCCAGTACCTTGCTGCGGCAGACCAAAGAAGCCCTCCGCGGGGCGCCCAACCAAGGCGTGGGATTTGGGCTGCTGCGTTATTGTTCAACCAAGCCGGAGATCCGCTCAGTAATGGCGGCTTTGCCGAGGGCGGAAGTCAGCTTCAATTACTTAGGCCGGCTGGACGATTACCTTGCCTCATCTCTTGTGAGACGCGCGGATGAGCCGATCGGCGCCACGCGCAGCCCGCGTGCGCCACGTCACCACTTGTTGGAAATCAACGCCTTTGTTCTGGATGGCCGCCTGCACGTCGACTGGACGTACTCTCGGCAGACTCATCGCCCAGAGACCATCGAGCGGCTGGCGGCCGACTTTCGCGAGCGGTTGGCGGCGTTGGTTGCCCACTGTCTTTCGCCCGAAGCCGGCGGCTTCACGCCTTCCGACTTCCCCCTAGCCCGGCTCAACCAGGCTGAGCTCGACAAGCTCGCCGGCCTGCTCGGCGAGTAAGGGCCTTGGCCAGTTGAGCTTTACCGATTGGTCGGTGCTGCCAGGTGAATGACCTAGACCGATTCCACCAGTTCGGGCTTGCCGCTGAGCGTGGATTGCTGGCCGGACGTGCTGCCGTCGCAGTGCACCTGGTTGCGCCCGCCTTTCTTCGAGGCGTAAAGCGCTTCGTCGGCGCGGCGGAAAAGCGACTCGGAACTGTCGCCGGGCCGCACAATGGCCACTCCCACACTGAGCGTGATGGCGGTGCGTTCGCTCGTTGCCACGCCAAAATTCGCCCGCGTGGCGCCCACGCGAATGCGATCGGCCACCTTGAGCGCCAGATCGGCGTCGCACTGGGGCAACAGCACGGCAAACTCGTCGCCCCCGAAGCGGGCCACGAAATCGTCCTCACGCACCAGTTCGGCCAGCAAACGACCGAGTTGGGCGATGACCCGGTCGCCCGCCTGGTGGCCATAGGTGTCGTTGATCCATTTGAAGCGGTCGAGATCGGCCAACATCAGGGCAAAGGGAATGCCGTCGCGGCGATGATAGCCGAACAGCAGCGTGAGCTTGTCGTCGAAAGCTTTGCGATTAGCGACTCCCGACAGCGCGTCGGTGTGGGCTTCGCGTCGAGTGCGGTCGAGCTCTTCGGCCTGCTGCTCCATGCGGCAACGAGCGAACGTCAGGTCATCTTCCAGCCGCTGGTTGGAATCGAGCAGCAGCTTGATTTGCCCGAGAATTTCCTGGCGAATGACCTCCATTTCGCCGGTGACCCGGATGTCGCCCATGTGGCGTTGAACGGCGGCCATCTCGGAGTTGCGGTTATCGACGTCGGTGCTGAGCTCTTGGACGCTCCGCAGCACCTCGATCAAGGCGCGCAGGGAGTTTTCGCGTTCGCGCAACGCCCGTCGCTCCTGTTCGGAGTGCGTCGTGGTCCGACCGATGTAATATCCGGCCATGAGGCTGGCTGCCACGCTTGCCAGCACCCAGCCAATAATCTGCGAAAGCACGTCCACAAACGAACTCGCTAACCTGGGCCAATCCTGCCTTTCTCGTTCTCACGGAAATATAGGTCATAGTTATGGTTAGGCAGGGCTCGGGAGCTACTCTTCTCAATCGTTTACCCGCAGGGCTAGCGGCCCGCGGCCGTTTTCGTGCGCTGGCCGCACCCAGAGGGTACCCGCCTGCGGTTAAACGATCTTACAGGCGACCGCACTAGGAGAATCTCCGACACAAGCCGCTCGATCAGAACAACTGGCGCAACCGCGTCATGAGTGAGGGCGGTTCCGACTTTTCGCCGTGGAGGTATTCGCGCCATTCCTTCACCGTCTCGAAGTGCTTGCCCGTCACGGCCTTGAGCGACTGTATGGCGCGAAACTGCATGGCGGGGTTGGTATCGTCGAGTGCCAAACCCAGCGCCGGCACCGAGGCCGGGTCTTTCAACTTGCCCAGGGCCCGTGCCGCCGCCAGACGCACGTCGGTGTCGGTATCGCCAGTGAGCGTCTCGCAGAGAATCCGGTTTGCCTCGCTTCCGCCCCGCGCGGCCCAGGCGTCGCAACAGGTCACACGCACGTCCTGATCGGCATCGCGCATGCCGGCTTTGAGCAGCGCCTCGGCCCGTGCATTGGGAAACATGGCGAGAGTGCGCAGCATCTGGCAGCGCACATGGACGTCTTGCTCTTTGGGCAGGGCCTGACAAAGCTCGTCGGTGGCCCGTTCTTGTTCTTCCGGAGAAAGCTCACTCGCTTGCTTTGCCAGGTTTCGCAAAATCTTGATGCGGTCGGCGTTCGTAACGACCTTGACCTTCGGCTCCTCGGTTTCCTTCTTTGCCCAAAGCCCCAGCGGATCGTACCATTTCCGGGCGTTCGACGCGCAGCCGGCCAGCAAGAGCATCGTCAGGCAAACGGCGCTCGCCAGCGGGGAGTGAGTGAGGCGCACAAGCATCGCGCAACGCGGCAGGGAGGCCCGGACGGAGAGAAAGTGTGGGAAGTGACCGCCGGAATATACACCGTCGCAAGACCATGCCCAAGGTCAGTTGGAATCGTCCCGGTTCCGCGGTTCGGCGAGATTGGTGGCTGGCACGGGTGGCGGCGCCATGCCTTGTTTGCTCATGCGGAGCTTCCAAATGCCCGACTCCTGAAAAGCCCGCGAGGGCTCCAAATCCGTCAGCAGGATCAAATTGCGATCGAGCAGCACACAGTTGAGCGCCTGTAAAATGAGCAGTGCTGACAACGTGGGCCGAAACCAGCGGCCTAGCTGCGGTAGCCATTCGACGGCGAACAGGGCCGCGAAGGGCATTAAGAACTGCCACAAACGGCATGCTTCACCGCGGTTCGTGCCCGACAAGTCCAACAGCAGCAATACTGCCACCCAGGCCGCCAGAAGCGGGTCGAACCGGCGCACGAGCGCCAGGCGGCCGGCCAAAAAAACGACCAGCGGCAAGCCGATCGCCCAAAAGAATTCCAACAGATTGACGACCGTCCAGGCACCATAACTTTGACGGTAAAGCTGATTGAATTCCCTGTTCTTGGCAACGTTGACGGCCCAGGTGGCGAACGAATTGTGCCCGGCCAGAAACACCACCCCGACCACGGCCAACCAGCACAAGGGCGCGGCGCACGTCGCCGCAAGAGCAGGCCGTTTGCCGGTCGTCCACCACTGCGCCGCGACGTAAAAGATGGCAAACGCGCCGATCGTAAAAAAACACATCGAGAAAAAGGTGCCGACACCCAACACCAGGCCGGCCAGTGCAGCGGCCAGCCATGAACGGCGGTCCCACGCGTAATGGCTTAGTGCCAGGACGGTGAGGGCGATCGTCGGGTAAAAAGTATCGCACCGAGGAGCAAACAGCGGTTCCACCGGCAACATCAACACGGCGCTTGCCGCGGCCAGCGAAGCGCGGCGGCCCCACCGTTCGGCCGCCAGCCAGGCCGCGGGCAAGGCGCCCAAAAAACAAAGCAGACGGCTGACCGCCGCGATCAAGGCCGTGGTGGCTTGTTCGTGGACTGGAACGCCCCGTGCGCCAAACATTTGCCGCAATCGCCAGCCCATTTCTCTTGGAGCGCAATCGAGCACTGCCCTTGCCGCACGCGGATGGTCGGCGAACCAGTTCATCAGGGCGCCATAGACCATAACCCAGCCCGGCGGATTCACCGAAAAATGATGCGGTCTCTCCTTCTCAATCACTTCGGCGTGGTTTTGTAAGAAAGCGGGCAGGTCGTCGGCATAGAACAGTGCGGCGTCGTGAAAGCCATTCGCACTGTACGACTGCAACATGGCCCATTTCTGCAGTCCGTGCGGGCAGGCCACTTCCAGGAAAAACTGGAACAGGGCAGCCAGCGTGCCGCAGACCGCGACGGCAGCGACAAACCGCCACCACGAACAGGTCTCGACCCATTGGGCCGACCAG